>DODG01000042.1:0-4581 GCA_003509065.1 Acidobacteriota bacterium | reverse complement strand
ATTGAACGATGGCAAGAGCATGAATTAATCACACCCGCGGTTGCGCCTCACGCGATGTTTACGCTTGATCGAAAGATGCTGGAGGCGTCGCATGCTTTGTCTCGACGACACAAAGTGCCGTTATTGATCCATTTGGCGGAAACGAGGGATGAAGTTGAAATAGCACAGCAACAGTACTCTCAAACACCCACTGAATACTTGGATGCGATTGGGTTCTGGAGCGCGAATACGGTAGCTGCCCATGGAATTTGGGTGTCCAAAGAAGATATTGCTGTGTTAGAGAAAAACGAGGTTGGAGTGTCGCACAATCCAGAAAGTAATATGAAATTGGCGAGCGGCACTGCACCAGTGTCTAGCTATCTAGCAGCTGGTGTCGCAGTTGGGCTTGGCACGGACGGTGCGGCAAGTAATAACGACTTAGATATGTTTGAGGCGATGCGATTTGCTGCGTTATTACACAAGTTGATTGACAACGATCCACGCGCAGTTGGAGCTGAGGTTGCATTGGAAATGGCAACCATTGGAGGGGCAAAAGTCTTAGGTCTAGAGGATAAAGTCGGTTCTCTTGAAGTTGGTAAACGCGCTGATTTAATTGTAGTTTCTATGGATGCTGCGCGGCAGACACCAATGTACAATCCAATTTCCCATCTAGTCTACACAACCCATGGAGACGACGTTGTTACAACCATCGTTAATGGTCGAGTGCTAATGCGAGACAAAGACGTGCTTACCCTGGATGAGGATGTTGTAATTTTCGAGGCTCGTGCGATGGCTACTGAAGTACTGGAAGCTATAGGTGTTCACGAGCCGGAATAAATTGAACCAGTTATTGTTTCGATGTAACTTCCACGACCGAGATGTGAGGAAGGTGTCGATACTGCTGTTCGTAATCTAGGCCGTAGCCAACGACAAAATGATCTTCGATTTCAAAGCCTACATGGTCGATGACAACCTTCGTTTGACGCCGTGACGGTTTACTGAGAAGACATACTGAATGCAGAGTTTTAGGTTTTTTCGATCTAAGAAGTGTCTGGATATATTCAAGTGTGAGGCCAGTGTCTACAATGTCTTCGATGATAACTACCGACCGGTCTTTAATATCGGTATCGATGTCTTTCAAGAGTTGCACGGTGCCAGAAGAGACGTTGACGTCATAGCTGGAAACAGCAATGAAATCCAGAGTGATGGGGCCTCGCATAGCTCGAATCAGGTCGGCTAGAAATACGATGCTTCCCTTGAGCACTGCAACAAGGTGCAATGGTTCATTAGTAGTTGATTCAAGGGCTTGCGCGAGTTCATATACACGTGTTCGAATTTGGTCGGCCGTTAGTAGTGGTGCGTCGATCAGTTTGTATGACATGAGCTGCTTCTAAGGATTAGCAGCGAAGCGTATCATATAGTTGCTTGTTCCAACTTAGATTATTGTGATGGAGATTTGCCTTACTGAGGTTGAGATGAAGCGCTTTCAGATCATCACAGAAGTCGAAGCTCGAGTCTTAGATATTGGCTCAACAGTCGAGTTAATCCGAGGAGGGCGAGTTACACCCTTAGCACGTGACACGCTGAAAATGAGGCGTGTAACAGTTCTGGAATCTGTAGATGCTGATAGTTCAGAAATGACAGGACCAAGCGTTTCTGATTATGTGCGTACGTTGGCTGTTGGAGCTGATCAATCGGGTGTAACGTTTAAAACCGAACTGATCCGTTACCTGCGTAGCCAAGGTCGTACTGTACATGATCTTGGTGCTTTCGATGCTAAGGATAAAGTAGACTGCCTTGATGTTGCTGCGACAGTTGCTTTGGCAGTAGCTCGTGGTGAAGTAGAAGCCGGAATTGTGATTGATCAGACTGGCATTGGTTCCGCCATTTCAGCGAATAAGATTAAAGGTGTACGTGCGGCTATGGTGCAGAACGAGCAGCTCGCGACTTGTGCTCAAGAAGATTACGACGTGAACGTTCTTACCTTGGGTGCCAGTCTGATTAATGTTGAGCAAGCACGTGCGATTGTAGATGCTTGGCTTGCTGTTGTGTTGCGCAGGTCGAACTACCGTCGTCGCCTTGAAAAGCTTTCTAGATTGGAGCAAAGTTAGTTCTGGAGTCTACCTGCCACATGACGCCTAGTGTTGTAGCAGCACTGATCGACCATACTCTTCTCAAGCCTGATACTCCCCAGACTGGTGTTGAGCAATTATGTCGCGAGGCCACGGAGTTCAAATTTGCGACCGTCTGTGTTAATCCAACGTGGGTAAAACTAGCATGTGAACAATTACGGTCAACACAAATTGGTGTTTGTGCTGTTGTGGGTTTTCCATTTGGTGCGAATACAACGGACATAAAGCGACATGAGGCTGAACGGGCCATACTAGATGGCGCGTCTGAAGTCGACGTGGTCATTAATGTAGGTGCGCTACGGTCTGGCGATTTGAATTTATTCGAACATGATATCGGTAATGTGGTGCAGGTGTGTCGTGAAAACGATGTGATTAGCAAGGTGATTATTGAAGCTGCGCTGCTTACCAACGAACAAAAAGTTCTGGCGTGTCAGATAGCCAAAACTGTTGGTGCGATGTTTGTAAAGACTTGTACCGGTTTCGGACTAGGAGGTGCAACTGTTGAGGATGTAGCGCTAATGCGTAAGACTGTTGGCGCCGGGATCGGTGTGAAGGCTGCTGGTGGAGTGAGAGATTACGACACATTGCAGGCAATGCTCAGAGCCGGAGCAACACGTATCGGTTCCAGCTCTGGAGTGTATATAGTGCAAGAAGTTGCTTCCAGAATGCCTCGCACTTAATATAAGTTACCCTTTCGATCCGACCCTGTGTAATCCCAGTAGACCACTTTCAGTTCAGTGTAGAACGCTATAGCCTCACGACCCATTTCTCGGAGTCCTACGCCGGTCGCCTTCATTCCTCCAAATGGGATATGTGCTTCACCGCCAACAGTTGGAGAGTTTACATGTATCATTCCAGCTTGCAATTTATCCGTAAAAGTTAATGCCTTGGAAATATCTCGTGTGTAGATCGAGGCGGTAAGTCCATATCGTACGTCGTTGGCAACGGATAGAGCAGTTGCTGTATCTGGTACTCGGAGGACCGATAGAACTGGACCGAAAATCTCTTCCTGTGCGATTCGCATATCTGATGTAACGTGGTCGAAAAGAGAAGGTTCGATGAAGAATCCATGCTTGTGTATTTCGGTGGCAAGTAATTTGCCTCCTGTAATCAGTTGAGCTCCCTCTTGTTGTCCAATATTAATAAAGTCAAGGACCGTTTCAAGCTGTTGTTTATCTACGGAAGGTCCCACGTCGGTTTCTGGCTCAAGACCGTTACCAATCGAGAGAGCATTGACCTGTTCTTCAACACGTTCCACGAAAGCATCAGCGATGGAGTCGACGACAACGGCACGACTAGTGGCGGTGCAACGTTGCCCAGTTGAGCCGTAGGCACCCTGTACAGCACTGTGGACTGCCAGTTCGAGGTCGGCGTCGTCCAGCACGATAATCGGGTTTTTCCCTCCCATTTCACATTGGCATTTAATTCCTCGTGCAGCCCCTGTTCCATAGAGGTTCGCACCGACGTCGTTCGAGCCCGTAAATGAAACGCCCTTAATTGAAGGGTGTGCGACAAGGGGTTCGCCGACGTTACGGCCACTCCCATATACAATGTTGAGTACTCCAGCTGGAGTGTCACACTCATTGAAGATCTCTGCGATAAGTGCTGCGGAAAGAGGAGTTAGAGATGCAGGTTTAAGCACCACAGTATTTCCACACGCGATTGCAGGTGCAAGCTTCCACATCGGGATGGCAATAGGGAAATTCCAGGGCGTGATAAGCGCTAATGGGCCAACTGGTTCTCGTACGGTATAGCAAAAAGTGTTTGGAAATTCAGACGGAATTGTTTCGCCGTTAATGCGGCGCGATTCTGCAGCAAAAAATTCGACTACGTTGATGGCACGTTGAACCTCGCCATGTGATTCAGTGAGCGTTTTTCCCTCTTCGCGTGTTAGTGCCTCTGCAAGCTCATCTCGGCGCTCTTCCATTTTTCGCTGCACCCGGTACAGTAGCTGTCCTCGTTTCGGTGCTGGTGTGGCGCGCCAATCCGGAAAGGCTCGCTCAGCTGCTTTAACAGCCTTTGCTACATCGACTGAGGTCGAGAGCGGCGCCTCAGCAATAATTTCCCTTGTGTCTGCTGGGTTGATGTTCGGTGCTCGGTTAGATGAATCTGGTGACTGCCAGGAACCATCGATGAAATTATCTATTAAACGCATCAGTTTGACTTACATTATAACAGCGCTGTATTAATTTCCTTCGATAAGACATTAGTGCACGAGTAAGCTTAAGGCTTTATCTGGTTAGGAGAACATTCTTGGCAAGCCATTCCATTCCCTATGGGGATCTTCGGACTCTCTTTTTTGATGTTGGGAATACCTTGGTTTCCTTTGATTTCGAACTAGTAAAGGCTGAGTTGGCTAGGCATGAGATTGCCTGTGATGTCAAAGATCTACGGCGTGCAGAAGCGGCTGCTAGACCAACTGTTTCGGCGTCACTAAGCTCTGAGAGAACCACCGAGACATTGAGCACTT
>DODG01000244.1:2465-2782 GCA_003509065.1 Acidobacteriota bacterium | reverse complement strand
CCAGTTTGATCAGATTGACACAATGTTTTGTTGAAGAGAATTGTCATGAACTACTCAACTAGTTCTCATCAGGTTGTGGAGTCGAATGATTCTGCGATGCCGGTTAAGACGATACAGGCACGTCATTTGTTGAGCATCAATGATCTTTCGATTGATGAAATTATGTTGATTCTGGAAACAGCCGAAGCGATGAAAGAAATCGGATCTCGTGCCATTAAGAAGGTTCCGACATTGAGAGGCAAGACCATTGTCAACTTGTTCTTTGAGCCGAGCACACGCACACGAACCTCATTCGAGATCGCTGAGAAACGGCTGAG
>DODG01000244.1:0-2129 GCA_003509065.1 Acidobacteriota bacterium | reverse complement strand
GCGGACACACTGAACATTTCGACAGTTGGCTCTAGTGTTACGAAAGGTGAAACTCTAATCGATACCGCGCGCAATCTTGAAGCCATGGCTCCTGACATGATTGTCCTTCGTCATCCCTCCTCTGGCGCATGTCATCAACTAGCACGCGTTTGTCGCGCACGTATCGTAAATGCTGGGGACGGCATGCACGAACACCCAACCCAGGCCTTGCTGGATGCATTCACGATTCTGGCCCATCATGGCCGTATTAAGGGACTTAAGGTGGCGATTATTGGAGATCTGTTGCACAGCCGAGTTGCGCGATCCAATATTTTATTGCTGAAGTTGCTGGGTGCTGAGGTGTGTTTGTGTGGTCCTCCGACGCTGATACCTCCTTCAGTGTCTGACTTCGGCGTCCGTAGCACCACATCGATCGAGGATGCTGTCACGGATGTTGATGTCATTATGATGCTGCGAATACAGAAGGAGCGGATGCGAGGGCATTTTGTCCCCTCATTACGGGAGTATTTCAACGTATTTGGTTTGACTTCGGCGCGTGTGGAGCGAGCGAAGTCAAACGTCATCGTCATGCACCCTGGGCCTATTAATCGTGGCGTTGAAATTGCCTCGGAAGTTGCCGATGGAACCCGTTCGGTAATGTTGGAGCAAGTTTCCAATGGAGTAGCGGTTCGAATGGCCGTGCTGTACTTGTTGGCTGGAAGTGGGGAAACGATCTGAGGTTTGGAGGGTCTAAGAGCTAATGAAAACCTTGTTGAGATGCAGTCGAATGGTCGATCCAGAGCGTGGAATCGATGGGCCATGTGATCTTTTGATCGATAATGGCGTCTTCGCACAGGTCGGCGGCGATTTTGATGCTGCTGGAGCGAAGATTGTTGACGTGCCACCAGATTGGGTAGTGTGTCCTGGGTTTATCGACATGCACGTCCATCTCCGCGAGCCAGGTCAAGAGCACAAGGAAACGATTGAGACCGGTACAGCCTCGGCTGTTGCAGGCGGTTTTACTGCTATAGCCTGTATGCCAAACACCGACCCGGTCAACGACAATGCCGGCGTTACAGAATTTATTTTGGCAAAGGCGACGCAGGCGAACAAGGCACGCGTGTATCCAATTGGTGCCGTTTCACGTGGCTCTCTCGGAAAACAACTTTCTGATATTGCGGAACTTCGTAAGGCTGGTTGTGTTGCCGTCTCCGACGACGGTTATCCAGTTGCGGATGCTTTGCTAATGCGCCGCGCGCTTGAGTACGCAGACATGTTCCAAATGCCCGTTATTGATCATTGTGAAGATTTATCGCTAAAAGGAGATGGAGTTGCACACGAAGGCTTTCATGCGTCCGCGTTGGGTCTGCGTGGCTTGCCGGCGGTGGCTGAAGAACTTATGGTCGAGCGGGACATTACGCTTGCCGGTCTAACTGGGGGAGCAGTGCATATCGCACATTTGAGTGCGCGAGGATCGCTGCGTGCAGTCAAGTCTGGAAAGCAGCGTAAAATTCGTGTGACGTGTGAGGTCGCGCCGCATCATTTTACGTTGACTCACGAAGCCCTTGCTGGCTACGACACAAATTTTAAGATGAGCCCCCCGTTACGTGAGGCGGCTGACTGTGATGCCATACTTGAAGGCTTGGCCGATGGCAGTGTGGATGCCATCGCCACTGATCATGCTCCACATCACTATGATGAAAAGGCCTTGGAATTCGATGTAGCACCATTCGGCATTATTGGCCTTGAGAGTGCGGTGTCTATTTCACTCGATCGGTTGGTCCACTCGGGGATTTTATCTTTGTCAAGATTGGTTGAGTTGTTGTCGACTAATCCTGCTCGCATCTTAGGCGTAGAGGGAGGTACGGTGGTTGAAGGAGCGCCAGCTGACCTCACTCTCCTTTCATTAGATGCAACGACAACATTTAAGGCCGCTGATGTGTGCTCAAAGGCGAGAAATACCCCATTTGACGGTTGGGAATTGCATGGCGCTGTTGCGGCAACTGTAGTCGGGGGGCGTACTGTTTTCGTCAACCCTGGACTTGACGGAGCCACGGGATTCTCCATTGGATAACGCAGCTAAATAATTCAAAAAGGCAGGTGACGTGAGTCGGCAACGTGAAGTGCGGAATAAAGCCTTGAAGGTTCTA
>DODG01000143.1:2147-6325 GCA_003509065.1 Acidobacteriota bacterium | reverse complement strand
TGTGCTGATCAGCTCACCTGCCACAGATCAGTACTTAAGTTCTACTGTCACAGTTGTTGCTGACATTAAACGCGGTCTGTCATCCTGGGTATATTTGGTGATTCTCGGAGTAGGTCTTCTTGGCGTATTCTCTGGCGCTGGGACCTTGTGGTTTGTAAACAATCGTCGGTCGACATTGGGGGCCAAGATTGAGGATGTAAGTGCTCCGGTAGCGACGCTTGCAGAAGTGGTGCCCGCTTCTGTCAAATCAGATATTACGGGAACCGGTGATACTGGGGACACTGACGATACAGACTTGGTAACAGTTGTTGATGAAGATGAAGAGAATGCGCCGACCTTGGCAGAGACTCGACTTTTGATCTCATTGGATCAGGAAACCGATGACCTTCCCGGGGTCATTGGAATAGGTGAGTCTGTCACTATTACTGCGATACTGACCAGCGAGGAAGATTCCCCAATTGCTGGATTGTCCTTGTCGATTGAGATTGGTGGTCATGGGTCATGGGATCAGGACACCGATAAAGGTGGTTCGGTTTCAGTTGAGACCGAAACTGTTGAAGTGGGTGAGCACCGTGTCAGCGTGAGATTTGAAGGCGATGAGCAACTTTCGGCAGCGGAATCCAATTCGACGATCTGGGTCATCGAATATCGCGAAGCAATCACAGATATTTACAACCGACTTCTCGAACAGGTTAGAGCTTCCGGGATTGAGCTGGACATCCAGGCGACTCCCAGAGAGGTGGAACGTAATCTGGTCACGGGAGACACCGCTATTGATGAGAAACTTCTCGATGACCTTATCAGTGTTTTTGAGGAGGCCGACTACAGTCTCCATGAAATTCTCAGAGATGATTTCCTGAAGGCCAGGCGTGCTTTCGAGGGATTGGAAATTAGATCAATTAATACTGAGGCTGCGGGTGAGTCGCAGGAATCAGAGATGGAGTCGACTGCCGAGGCTGAGTCAGAAGCCACAGCTGAGATTGATTCGTCCCGAAGTGGCGATGATGAATAGGTTACTGCAATGAAAATCTTACATCACTTGGGTCGGCAGTCCATTTTGCTTGGGCTATTTGGCTTTGTTTGGATGTTTGCAGTTTCTTATGAGGATTTTGGCTGGGCTGTGCCTTTTGCTCCTGAATATGTACTTATCGCTATATCTGTTTTTCTTTTGGTTATGGATCTGGTAAAGAGAAAAACTGCCGGCAAAATTCATATAGCCATGACAGGTATAAGGACGTTTGGTAAATGGTCTCTCGTTGGTTTCTTTTTCAACACGATAACCGTTGTTTTGGGACTGCTTGCTAATGGTTGGACTGCATCAGGGACGATTAATCCAATTCAATCCGCCTTTTTGTCAGTTTTCGAATTGTTTGGTCTTCATGGCGCAAAAATATTTTTTCTGTTTTTGCTTATTGGGGTTATCGCAGGTCTAAGGGACGCGCTCAGACTTGCTGGTTGGTCCCTTGTTAATGCCGATCCAAATTACATTACTGCAAGAAGTTATAAGAGACAGATGTTTTCGGCACTTCTATTAATCGGAATGGCTGCTGTGCTGTGGGTTTCGGTTATGTTGGCAGGTCCCGTCATGGACTTAACGGAGATCGGCGTGATTTTGGAATCCCTTGCTGTTGCTATTTCGATTGGAGCCGCAACACACGTCGGATCGATCGTGGTAAGGATTTTTGGCCGACCTCCGTGGCGAGAGACTGCCTCCGACGTGATCTGGGGACTGGGTTTGGTCATAGTGGCTTTTATTGTTGGAAACGAAATTGGGACAGCCTACTCTGGCGGAGTAGAAACTACGGTCGGACGATACGTAGTGATGCTGGGGCAAATGAGTATGTGGATCGGAGTGTTTTTCACTGTCGACATGGTAGTTGGTGCATTTTCAATCCATATGTTCAATACGCGGCAGGGTTGGTTTATCAGTAGTTTCGGTTCTGACCCCCTAGTGTTTCGGCAACTTCTTCGTAATAGCGGGAAAATGTTTTTCCTTGCTTTTGTATTGGTGCACAACGGTGGATTGGTGTCGACGATGATTGACATTAACTTTGGAGCGCTTGCTTATGGTGCGTATGCCCTGATCATCTCGATTCTGGTAGCCCGCGTGATCGAGTTGCTTGCAGTGTCACGAACGGGACTTCTGGTGTCTGGGACTATTGTGTGGCTAGGGGTTGGTTTGTTTGCAGCGATTACGCTCGTAAATTTGCCTGCGGTGATAGAAGTTTTAGGCACAATTCCAAATCTTGCAAATTTCGCCGACAGTGCCTTGCCATACGCACTTTCGATTTCTGCATCATCATGGTGGCTCGTTGCCGGAATTGCAATTGTTGGATTTGGGAAGACAGCGCGGACATTCGATATTGTTTCAGGCCGCCCAGGAGTTCCTACCCTGATGGCAGCGGTCGGTTTCGTGGTGGTTGGATGGGCGGTATGGGCGGTAACAGATGCGTTCACTGTCTTAGGTCCGGGTTTCAAAATTGCGGGTGCAGTTGTTTTGGGGGTCACGTTTGGGGGGGCTTTCAGCTTACTGGCAACCTTTTTCACCGAAGGAACTCCATGGATGGTATCCAACCCCGCCGGTTGGATTGCTAATTCGAGATTCCGTGCAATGAACATAGGTGGCATAGCCGCAGCATATCTGCTTGTTGTTCGGTCAGTGATGTTTGATGTTTTCGTTTATGCCACACTTGTGGAGTGGATAGCGATTGGGTTTATTTCCGTTTATATCACCCGGAGAATCTGGACGTTCGGAAGAGAATTGGGTGAACCGGGTAACTCAGCAGTACCTTCAGAAGATTGGGTTAGTCACGATCAATCCATCGATTTTATCGATGACGTTGTTTTGTCTAAGTTGATCCGAGAGTACAGAAATTTTATTGAAAGAGATCAGCGAACAGATTTGATTACCAGGCTATCTACAGTCATGTGGGAGTCGGGCAGGTCGTATGACGATATAGTAAAGGTTGTATCCCAAATGTTTACCAGTCGACCCTCGCAAGTGTCTTGGCAGGACCGCTTTAAGCGACGACTCTCCTTATCTCAGACAGTTGATAATTTATCGACGTACCAAAAATTACGCGAGGATGCCCTGCAGTCTGTCCGATCAGTTTTAGAATCGTCATCGGGCACTTTGGCTTCGCATTCTCGTCCGTCGGAAGATATGTTGCGAGAGTTGATAGCTGAAGCTGAAAAAATCTTTGTCGATAGATCTGACCAAAGTCAACTTGTTGCAACCTACTGTGTGGCTATTTGGAGCAAAGGCACTGACCGGCATTCGATCACTGAAATTTTAACGACCTTGGCGCAGTATGATGACCCTTCAGCATCCTGGTATCACGTTGGCCCGCTGAAACATCGATGGGATGCTGCTACACGTGAAATTCGAACTCGAACTGTAAAAGATTTGCGTCAGACCGTGGCATTTGGAGGGATATCGTGACGAGCACGACAACAATTAACCCTAAAGTTCGTGAAGCTGGAGCTGATTGCGATGCAGCTCTCGAGGCCATCAGCGATGTGTTCGTAGGTCAGCGATTTGTCTTGAGAAAGCTCTTGGCGGCGGCCATCGGAGGAGGGCACGTACTCTTTGAAGATTTTCCGGGGCTTGGGAAAACTCTGCTTGTGAAAACTTTTTCTGAAGTGATTGGATGTGATCAGAACCGAGTGCAATTCACCCCAGACCTAATGCCCGGAGACATTCTCGGGACAAATATTTGGCAGCCGCAGGCTGGTGAATTTTCTTTGATAAAAGGTCCAATATTCACACAGATATTATTGGCGGATGAGATCAACAGAGCGCCGCCGAAAACACAGGCAGCCTTGCTTCAGGCGATGGAAGAGCGCGTTATAACTATCGAGGGAGAAACATATAAGTTAGATCAGCCGTTTATGGTCTTGGCCACCCAGAACCCAATTGAGCAAGAAGGGACGTATCCGCTCCCTGAGGCGCAACTCGATCGCTTCATGTTTAAATTATCAACTGGCTACCCTGATTCAGTTGATAGTGAGGTTGAAATTCTTTCCAGAAGGATCAAATTTAGTGCCACTGATCTTTCCTCTGCTGCAATTAAGGTATTCAATCGTAAAAAATTTGTCGAACTTCAACGATTGTGCCGTAATGAAATTCACATCGACGATTCGATTGTCAGGTACATAGCGGAGCTTGTGAGAGGGAC
>DODG01000143.1:0-1750 GCA_003509065.1 Acidobacteriota bacterium | reverse complement strand
AAAGCGATGGCGCTGATTCATGGACGAGATTTTGTTGTCCCGGATGATATTAAAGAAGTTGCGATCGATGCTCTATCCCACAGGGTCATACTTCACACAGAGGTGATCTTGGACGGTGTCAAGGAAGAGACCGTGGTCAAAAGCGTGTTGGACAAAGTACCCGTACCTGTGAGTTTGGGGGATGGGCAGTATGATTTTGTGTCGGATTCTAGCGAGGACCTTGAGACGGCAGGCGAGTTGACTTTGGATGATTCAAATGAATCGTCAGAGGATGCCGAAAATCAAACATGAGCACTGCCGAACGCATAGCAACGGTTTCACTTTCTGGTCGTATTAACCAGGGCGTTGTTGTGCTGGCTGCTTCGATCGTTTTGCTTGTGGCGGCTGGTGTTGTGTTGGGCAGCTTTGTTTTCATACCCGGCGCATTGATTTTGGCTTCTATGTACGCGGTCGCGAACCTGATGAGAGGGCCATCAGGTATTTCAGTTGAAAGAATTATTCCAAAGGATTCGGTTTGGGTTGGAGATGAGGTTGAAGTTGTGCTCAAGCTGACCGTTAAAAAAGGTATCGGGCCGGTTTTCGTACGGTGCCCGATACCCCAAGTTATGGAACTGGTCGATGGAAGCAACTTATTTGGGATTTGGAAGGGGCGCGGCTCTAAAACAGTCGATTTGAAGTTTAAGTTTCGTACGACCGTCAGAGGGGTCTTTACCTTCGAACCAGTTCGCTGGGAGGCTCATCACCCATTCAGATTCCGAACACCTTTAAATGAAACCGAGGGAGTGCCAGAGGACATCGTGGTTCGAGCCGGGATCAATGAGATATCCAGGGTAACTAATGTCCGGGGGTTGGCGGTCAATCCCAATCCGATGATGGATATGTCGGTAATCGGAAACCAAACTACCGAATTCCGTGAGATCCGTAATTTCACCTCCGGAGATTCAGTTAAATCAATTAATTGGAGGGCGACGGCTCGTAAAGCATCTTCGAGGGAATTAACCAGCAGAGATATTTTGGTGAATGATTATGAGCGGGAGGGTAAAAAAGCCATCTGGCTTTTCATGGATACAACTTCATCTATGAACGTTGGTAGCTCGTTGGTTAATCCACTTGAACATGCGATTGAAGCCGCTGGAGCCCTCAGTTTCTACTACTTGAAAAGGGGCTACCAGGTTGGAGCCCATTTCAGTAATAAAGACTCCAGAGTTATTCACCCTGACTCTGGTCAGGCCCAATTGCGGAAAATAAGCAGAGAGCTTTCGGAGTTGTCGAGTCAGGAAGGTAATTACGATTTCCGCCGCTCTGTTCAAGTGTGTCGGCGACAGATTCTACGATATGTGCCTGAGTGTTTTCTAATCACCAGGTTGGACACCGACGAACCGGTTCAGTCAAATCAAGTTCCACCGGCGCTTGATTCTCTGGTAAGCGGTGTAAAGGCTCTGATGGCATACGGTTCGCGTGGACACAAATCCGTTAGGGTGAATATTGTAGCGATCGCCGGTTACGCTTATACGTCGCAGAATGATGAAGGCAATTCGATCGCCCGTTTGATACGCAGTCTTGAAACGGATCTGATCTCCCGCAGTGTTCGGCGGTACGGGGTAAACGTGATTTCGTGGGACCCGACTAGCACTAGGTTCTCTGACCTATTACTTTCTCATGCATTAAGCGGGCGTGGGTAAAGATGCCATTACCCATTACATTTGTTTTCATAATCTGTTTGCGGATCGTTACCGCTACTGCAGCATCT
>DODG01000017.1:4742-6429 GCA_003509065.1 Acidobacteriota bacterium | reverse complement strand
GGAAATTTCGTTCGCCTGGTGAAGTTCTCGACAGAGTCCGATTCCTTGACGCAGACCTGGCGGCGCAATCAACTTGCCGTCACAGTCGCAACGTTCATTGGGTCTACCGGTTTCACGCTGGTAATGCCTCTTCTTCCTTTGTACTTTCGACAACTAGGTGTGCAAGATCTCGGTGAGGTAGCTTTATGGTCTGGTATTAGTGTTGGTATCACACCGGGCATCGCAGGTTTAATGGCTCCAGTGTGGGGCAAGCTTGCTGACCGATATGGCAAAAAACCCATGGTCATTCGAGCATTGCTTACCTTTGTTGCGGTCAATGTGGCCATGGCCTACGTAACGGCTCCGTGGCAGATATTTGCACTTAGATTCGCCCACGGTCTCTTCGCCGGTTATGGCTCTTTAACTTTGGCGATGGCTGCCGCATCATCGCCCAAGGATCGACTGGCTGAATCAATTGGGATGGTTCAAATGGCCCGTCGGCTTGGACCAACAATGGGACCAGTTATGGGTGGCGGAATAGCTGGATTGTTTGGTTTACGAAACGCCTTTTTGGTCGCAGCGGTTGTATACATCATTGCGTTGTTGGTTGTCGTTATTTTATACACGGAAACCAAGAATCAGTCTGAATCATCGAACGGTAAGAGGGAGCAGAAACTTTCGATTCCGGCGGTCTTACGTATTAATGGATTTTTTGCATTAGTGATTGTTATTTTTATATTGCAATATGCGGAAAGAAGTCTGGCACCGATACTTCCACTCTATATTGGTAAGTTCGGAGTATTAAATGACCAAGTTCCAGTCTGGTCCGGTGTTATCTTTTCATTGATAGCAGCGTCTGGTGCCCTAGGAAACCACCTCTGCAGCAGGTTTATGCCTAACTGGCAGCTCCATCAGTTTATTGCGCTAAGTGTTCTAGGGGCCGCTGTTGCAGCTGCTTTGATGGTAATTGCACCCAGCATTATCTGGTTTCTATTTGCAGCGCCAATTTTTGGAGTATCCGCAGGACTTGCTATGACTGCGGCTTACACTGCAGCAGGACACCGTTTACCAGAATCTTCGCAAGGAGTTGGCTTTGGTGTTTTGTCAAGTGGATCCATGGCCGGAATGGCGCTTAGTCCCATCCTAAGCGGAGCAATGGGCACTGTTAGCCTCGAAGCCGTTTTTATCGTCAACACAGTAGCCTTACTCGGCCTAAGCTTCTTTGCGCGTAGAAATGTAGGCACTGCCTAGTAGGCGCTTCACGCACTGATTTAACTTCTGGTTTGGTAATTGTTTGGAGTACTCAGCGAAATGTTTTGAAGTCTACGGTTCTCTCAAAATGGCGATTGCGATCTAAACTAGTAATGCTGAAGCTATTAAATGTCCAATCCAATACTGATTAATTCCCACTCTTTTAATATTTCTGAGCTGCAGCCGGCCGTCAAAGAGATTCACAGTGGTGGGATTGTGATGTTTCCCACTGACACACTTTACGGCTTGGCTGTCGATCCGCGTAATTGGAATGCCATCGAACGGCTATTTACAGTCAAAGGCAGAACTGCTTCAAACGCAGTCCCTATGATATGTGCTGATCAGGAACAAGTGGAACGTGAAGTTGGATTAATGCCTGATTTAGCAAAAGAACTATCAAAGTTGTTTTGGCCTGGACCTTTAACTATGGTGTTAGACGGAAACGGTTCGATGGCAA
>DODG01000017.1:2550-4349 GCA_003509065.1 Acidobacteriota bacterium | reverse complement strand
GCGTTAGCGAATGCCGCTGGACATCCAATAACAGCTACAAGTGCGAACCTTTCTGGAGAGAGGCCCCCACAGGCCGTAACGGAAGCATCGAGATTAATCTTGGAGTCAGTTGACCTGATATTAGATGCTGGTGAAGTTCCTGGCGGGTTGCCATCGACTATCGTGGACGTACGCACGAACTCGGTACAACTCATAAGGGCCGGAGCGATTCCATGGGAGGACGTGTTAAACTCCATAAATTGAGTGATAATGCTAGAAAATACTGGTATGAAGACTAACGATATGGCGTTTTGTCGTGAAAAGTTACTAGTCAGGCATTCTCTGAGTGTTAAGAAGTTGAGTTCTAATTGGGCGAGGTGTGGCCTAGCCTTTTTACTGCTAACAAGCCTTCTAATAAATGGCTGCACTTCAGCGCCTGTTCCGATTGCCCCGAGCGCTCCCCAACATTTAGATTATCTTTTTCCAAATGTTCCGGAATATCTCTCAGGACAGTCCGGAGTCCAGGATCACAACGAAGCTTGGAGAGCCTTACAGGCGGGATATCTAACTCAGGCTTCGGCAGGTTTTAGTAGAGCTTTGAGTGTTAACAGGGAATTCTTCCCGGCCTTGGTGGGTCTTGGGTATGTAGCCCTGGCAGAGCGACAGCCGACATTGGCGCTTGAGCGTTTTCGTGAAGTCTTGGTGGATGAGCCGAGCTACGTTCCGGCTTGGGTAGGCCAAGCAGAATCTCTTCTACTGTCTTCAATGGAATTCGAAGCGCTTCGAGCGTATGAGAAAGCCTTAGCTCTCGACCCGGCTCTCGACACCGTTAAGCGCAGGGTAGAGGTTTTACGATTTAGAAGATTACAGAATTTGATAACTGCAGCCCAGAAAGCCGATACCGACGGTCGACATGTTGCGGCAGCGCAAGCCTATAGCGAAGCACTTGAGATCTCGCCAGAAAGCGCTTATTTATATCGCGGATTGGCATTAACAGAGCGGGAGATTGGAAATGTCGGCTCCGCGCTAGAGAATATTTCACACGCAAACTCTTTAGAACCCAGCAATCCGAATGGATTTATCTTTCAAGCTGAAATATTGGAATCAATGGGAGATTTAGAAGGTGCTGAGCAGGCATATTCAGAGGCGAGTCGTCTTGACCCGTCAAATATCAATACAGCTCGCCTAGCAACGCTTCGGGCTCGCTTGGCATTATCTCGATTACCGCCTTCGTATCGCACGATCTCTGATTCTGTAAACGTTACTCGCGGAGAACTTGCTGCCCTAGTCGGTGTTCGGCTAAATTCGATTCTTTCTATTTTACCGCGGGATGTAACCATTCTAATCACTGACACTCGTGGACACTGGGCTGACCCTTGGGTTCGCTCTGTAGCCCAGGCGGGAGTCATGGAAGTCTTTCCGAATCACACATTTGAGCCTAATCGCATTTTACAGCGTGGGGAACTGGCTAAAACGGTAGATAACTTGTTGATCGCAATCGGAAATCGCTTCTCCGAAAAAGTAGTCGATTGGAAGAATCACAATATTGATTTTTCTGATCTTTCTCCACGGAACATTCAGTATGAATCAGCAGCGATGGCGGTTGCATCGGGTGTGATGTCAAAGCTTCGAGACGGCACATTTCAGCTAACTGCTCTCGTTTCAGGACAAGAAGCAATAGAAGTAGTCGATCGCCTTCTTGATATTTATGAGGAAGCTATCTAGATATATAGAGCATTTTCAAAACGCACCGTGGTCTGATTTATGCCTGCCCTAACACTTGCCAACGCACTGACGTTACTTCGGATGTTATTGGCTCC
>DODG01000017.1:0-2157 GCA_003509065.1 Acidobacteriota bacterium | reverse complement strand
GCATGTATAACGGATTTATTTGATGGGGCATTAGCTAGATGGTCTGGTACACGTACGAATGTTGGCGTCTGGCTTGATCCAATGGCCGACAAGCTGCTACTCCTGACTGTTTTTGTCGTCTTGACATTACCGGGCCTAGATTTGGCGAATCGCTTACCTTTATGGCTAACGGTTGTTGTAATTAGTCGGGATGTAATCATTGTTTTGACTGTTGCGGTAGTGAATCTGGCTTCGGGCCCGAGAACTTTCAAACCTTCAAGGGCTGGAAAGGCTGCAACCTTGATTTATTTTTTAACTGGAATAGTTACGATGTACTTTAATTATCTTGAACAGGTCTCAAGTCTCGTGACCCTCTGTGTGTTCGCATCGCTTGCGATTGCAGTGATTTCTGGCTTGCATTACATCGTTCATGCGATAAACGCCCTCGAGCAGGCATAAAACAGGACTTTTTAAATGAGAGATTTCTGGAAACGTCTTAGACTGCTATGAGGATAGTTGTTTCTTGAAGAATTTGATCGTTTCTGTTAATCCGTCCTCGATCGAAACTTTCGGCGACCACCCCAATTTAGTCTGAGCGCGAGCAATGTCAGGTTTACGGATTTTGGGGTCATCCTCTGGTAGCGGTTGAAAGACGATCTGACTTGAGGAGTTCGTCATGTCAATAATCATTCGCGCCATCTCTTCGATGCTCATTTCTGTAGGGTTTCCAATATTAACCGGTTGATGGATGTCCGATTCAATGAGTCGTAGTATGCCATCCACGAGATCGGTAACGTAGCAAAAGCTTCGAGTCTGCGTGCCTTCTCCAAAGATAGTGACATCTTGCTTGCGAAGTGCCTGAGCGATAAAAGTTGGAATAGCGCGACCGTCGTTGATTCGCATTCGAGGGCCGTAGGTGTTAAAGATTCTTACAATCTTGGTGTTTAGGCCGTGATAGCGGTGGTAGGCGATTGTCATTGCTTCGGCGAAACGCTTGGCCTCATCATAGACTCCGCGAGGACCGATTGGGTTAACGTTTCCCCAGTACGATTCCTTTTGTGGATGTTCTAGTGGATCCCCGTATACCTCCGATGTTGAAGCTAGTACGAAGGTAGCGTTTTTGGCCTTAGCTAGGCCGAGAGCATTATGGGTGCCAAGAGCTCCAACTTTTAAGGTTTGTATGGGAAGCTTCAGATAATCGATTGGACTTGCCGGACTTGCCCAGTGCAAGACCGTGTCAATTGGGCCACTAACTTCAATAAATTGCGTTACATCCTGTTTAATAAACTCAAAATGCTTATCATCTAAATGATTAAAGTTTCTTTTGTCCCCTGTTGAGAGATTATCAATTCCTATTACTTGATTGCCTTTCTGGAGAAGATACTCCGTGAGATGAGAGCCGATAAAGCCGGCTGCTCCTGTGATAACGATGCGTGACATATCTAGAATTCACCCTTCTTAAAACGCATGGATATGAAATACCCCTCGAGCGATAGTTAACCAGAGAATCTTAAAATCAAGACCAACGGACCAGTTTTCAATGTAGTACAGATCAAATTCAATACGCTTTTCAACGGATGTGTTTCCTCGCCAACCGTTAACTTGAGCCCAGCCGGTGATACCAGACTTGACCTTATGTCGCAACATATAGTGAGGAATCCGTTGCTTAAATTGCTCGACAAAATAGGGGCGCTCTGGGCGCGGACCTACAAGCGACATGTCACCACGAAGCACATTCCACAGTTGAGGAAGCTCGTCGAAGTGAAATCGTCGCAACAAGATTCCTAGTTTCGTTCGACGGGGATCATTCTCCCTTGACCAAATTGGCCCAGTTTTGCTTTCAGCGTTTTCAGTCATAGAACGAAACTTATAGACTGTGAATGATTGGCCATCTAGGCCCATTCGCTCTTGTTTGTACAGTGCCGGTCCCGGTGAACTGTTTTTGACGAATATGGCAATTAGAGCCATGGGTGCTGACAGGACTCCTAACGCTATCGCCGATAGGGAGATGTCAACAAAACGCTTAAGAGCGCTATTAAAACCGTGTAGTGGTACTTCATTCACGCGAATAATAGGAATTCCGTCCATGTCTTCAAGCCCGGTCTTGAGCACAATGAACTGCAATAGGTTTGGCACCACTTTAATTTCAATGCACTCTCGATTTGCGACTTCTATTAG
>DODG01000284.1:8501-9950 GCA_003509065.1 Acidobacteriota bacterium | reverse complement strand
AACAAATGAAGCCGACCTGATCCTGCGCCAGCCTGACGGCGACGCACCTCTTCCAACTGGGTTTAGACATTTTTGATAGGTTAGATGAAAAGATTGCTGAAAGGTCAACGGAGATTTGCATGAATCTAATGTCCTATGTACGTGGGCGCATCATCATCACCTTGATGCTGACAGCATGCAGTGTGGCAGTGTACTTTACAGCTCGTGTTGATTCACATCTTGTCGATTCACAGCAAATTCCCAGTCCTGTACCCACGATTCAATCGGAAGCTCGGGCGACCTTACGTTTCAGTGCCACAGCCTACTGCAAAGGTACAACTACTAAGTCTGGTGTGCGAGTTAGAGCTGGTATTGCGGCTGCCGATCCCCAATTGTTACCTGTAGGATCCGTCATCGAGGTTAGTTCAGCAGGACCATACGATGGCATCTACACAGTTCTTGATACCGGCCCAGCAGTTCAGGGACGACTAATCGATATTTACATGTGGAGTTGTTACGAAGCGCTTGATTTTGGACGGCGACACCTGGAGATACGTATTCTTCGGCTCGGCTGGAACCCTGCAGATAGCGAACCAGGGCGAGTCAATGATCTATTTATTCAATTTGAAGAAGCGTTTCGTTCGTCGCCGGTGGCCTTGAAACCACAGTCACCGCCTGAAAAGAAATAGCCGCAGGAAACACATTCTTACTCCAGGCCAGCAGGTAACTCCTGATCTTTGTACTGTAACTGATACAGACGATGGTAGATACCGCGTTGGGTAAGCAAGTTCTGATGGGTACCTCTTTCACGGATCTGGCCCTTGTGTAGAACGAGGATCTTATCCATATTTTGAATTGTCGACAAACGGTGTGCTATCGCAATCGTCGTCCTACCAGCCATCAACACTTGCAAGCCATCCTGAATAAGTAATTCTGTTTCCGTATCAACACTTGACGTTGCTTCGTCAAGCACGAGAATACGAGGATCAAAAGCCAGTGCTCTAGCGAAAGATAGGATTTGCTTCTGACCAACAGAAAAGTTGGCGCCTCGTTCCGCAACCACACTAGAAAACCCGCCTGGTAATGGATCGATGAATCTGTCGGCGTGTACACTGGCTGCGGCCTGTTCGACTGCCGCGTCAGAAATGCCCTGTTCCCCAAGTCTAATATTCGAAGCTATCGACCCTGAAAACAAATGAACGTCCTGCAATACCAGACTGAAGAGACGCCGAAGCCCACGTAGGTCCAGTTCTCGAACATCCACTCCATCAAGACAAATGCGGCCACGAGTCACGTCATAAAACCGCATCAACAAGTTGATAATCGTCGTTTTTCCAGCACCGGTTGCACCAACAATCCCGATACGTTCTCCTGGTGCCACCACAAAAGACACATCGCGAAGTACAAAATCATTTTCAGCATACGCAAACCAGACGCGATCAAATTCTATTCGTCCAAGGGACTGCCCAC
>DODG01000284.1:505-8166 GCA_003509065.1 Acidobacteriota bacterium | reverse complement strand
TCGACTCACTGGATTCCTTGGATTTTTCAAGAGCACAGGAGTATCGAGTAGTGCAAAAATACGTTCAGAGGATGCCATCGCTGCCTGTAACAAGTTGAACTTTTCAGACATATCGCTGATTGGTCTGAAAAATCGCTGCGCATACAGGAGAAAGGCTACTAACACACCCAGTGTCAGAGAGTCCTGGAGCACCCACGCACCACCGTACCAAATAATCAGTGAGGCCGCGAGCGCACCAATGATTTCGATCGTGGGATAGAAAACAGCGTAGTACACAATTCCCGCAATATTTGAATCTCGATGGGTGCGGTTGATCTCTTCAAATCTCGCATAACTGAGTGCTTCACGACGGAACAACTGTACGGTAGCCATGCCACTAATGTGTTCCTGTAAAAATGCGTTAATCCGCGCTATCCACAATCGAACTGCGCGGTAGGTTTCACGTACGTTTCGGCGAAACCATTGCGTGATAAAAATGATCAATGGTAGAACCGAAAACGCAATAAGCGCCAGCCGCCAGTCCATTGATACTAGGACGGTCATAATGCCGACCAACATGAAGATGTCACCAAACACCGTCACGATTCCTGAAGCGAACATGTCGTTGAGCACATCGACATCGGTCGTTACACGAGTCATGAGTCGACCAACGGGATTACGATCGTAGAATCGCATATCAAGTCGCTGCAGATGACTGTAGATTTCCATTCGTAAATCAAACATAATCCGCTGTCCAGTCAGTTGCAGCGTGTAGGTCCGCACGTACTCCAGAATGAATGCACCGATGAGAACGAACAGAAACGCCAGTGCGATCCGATTCAGTCCAGCCATGTCTCCTTCGGCAATGTACTGATCAATCGCCAATTTCAAGAGATAAGGTTGTGCAAGCTGTAAAACCGAATGGCCAATGATCGCCAAGAGCGCTATGACGACGCTACCCCGATAGGGCTGCAGATAGGTCAGCAGTCGCCGCATCAAACGTGCGTCGTAGGCCTTACCGATTACTTCTTCATCGTGTATGGTCATCACGAGGTTGCCAATTCATCCTCAAGCAATTGTTTGCGATGCAAATCAGCGTAAACGCCTCCGTAGGCGAGCAATTCATCATGAGAACCGCGTTCAACAACAGAACCATCTTGAAGGACGACTATGAGGTCAGCCTGACGTACGGTGGAAATTCGATGAGACACGATGAGTGCTGTCCGATCGCGTAATTCCGTATTTAATTGCGAGAGTATTCGCTCTTCCGTATACGTATCCACAGCCGACAGGGCATCATCGAGAATGATGATGCGTGGATCAACCATGAGTGCTCGCGCAATCGCTGTACGCTGCTTCTGTCCGCCCGATAAAGTGATCCCACGCTCCCCAACAATCGTTTGGTACTCATTTGAAAACTCTTTAATGTCGGTATCTAAGTTTGCAACCGCAGCCATGCGTTGGACTGCAATTTGATCAAAAACCTTATCAGTAGTTTTATCGAACGATCCAAACGCGATGTTCTCGGCGATCGTATCCGAAAACAAAAATGGCTCTTGGGGTACAAAGCCTATGGCTCCACGCAAACTGGCGAGCGGTAATTCACGAACATCGACGTCATCAATGAAGACAGTGCCTGGTGGTGGGTCATACAATCGTGGGATGAGATTTAATAGTGTGGACTTTCCGGATCCCGTTGCACCCACAAGTGCCACTGTCTGACCAGGATCAATACGTAGGGAAACATCACGTAACACCGGTGAGCCGTCACCATCACCGTAGGCAAACGTTAAATGGCGGAATTCGAGGCGCCCTTGGATGGACTCTACTTGTTCTGGATTGGTTGTCTGTTCCGTGTCAGCGATCTCCGGAACAGTATCAAGAATTGGTAACATGCGCTTCCATGACGCCATCCCGCGTTGCAGCATGTTAGTGATCCATCCAAATGCAATCACCGGCCATGACAACATGATCAAATAAGCATTAAACGCAACAAGCTCACCCACAGAGATACGCTCGAGAACTACCGAACGACTACCAAGCCAAAGGACAAGAAGCGCGCTTAGTCCAAGGAATAATGACAGGCTTGGAGAAAACAGTCCCTGTAATATGATCAAGCCACGATTGCGATTTAGGTATTCCTGATTAGCCTGAGCAAACCGATTGATCTCGGCTCGTTCCTGCCCATAAGCCCGTATGACTCGAACGCCGGAAAGTGATTCTTGAACGATTGCACTAATCTCGGACAATTGAGCTTGAATTAGCTCGAATCGACGGTGTATGGCGGCACCAAAGAACTTAACGGACAATGTCACCAAAGGGAGAGGGACGAGCGCGATCAACGTTAAGCGCATATCAATCGACAGCATCATGACAATTGCTACAACAAACACGATGAGCGTGCTCACTGAGTACATGATGGCTGGCCCCACCATCATTCGAACAGCACTGAGATCATTCGTCGCGCGTGACATGATGTCGCCAGTCCGCACAGACTGAAAATACGACACTGACAATCGTTGTAGATGGGCGTAAAAGTCATTGCGCAGGTCGTACTCAATTTCACGACTGACACCCACAATCACACGTCGACTTAGGAACCGAAAGCACCCACCTGTCACCGCAATTCCCAAGAGCAAGGCCGCATACTGCGCGAGTTTGCCGCGTGTCACCATCGCTGATAAATCGTCTATCGCGTATTTGAGCACCAACGGGGACAGCAGTGAAACACTTGCAGTCCCGAAGACGCAGGCAAGACCAAGCGTCAAACGAAGACGATATCGAAGCACGTAAGGGATAAGACGCTGAAGCGGTGACTGCATGTACCTTCTCGAAGAACCTACTAACTCACTCGCAGGATGGTCGAACTCACTCGCTGCGGAAAATGACCGCAGTACACCCGAATTTCATGACGTGGCAACCAAACAACAGCAGTTAGGGTGGTGACCTTAATGTCACTGGAGGGCGTGCCCACTACTCTAACACAACCATATATCCGCCGAGATGACGGCTCACTCAGTCATGTCTCGCACTGGTGTCACCCACGGCTCCTATCCATCGACAGCTTCGCAAGACGGTGATCCGCTTCTTGCATGGTCTCTTCTTTTTTACAAAAGCAAAAACGGAGCTTCGTGCGACCAAACTCAGCGTGACGATAAAAGCTACTACCAGGAACGGCAGCGACGCCGACCTCACGAACAAGGTAGCGCGCAAACTCAACATCATCGCTACAGTCAAACGCTTGAAGATCCGTCATGATGTAATAAGCGCCATCTGGTTTATAACAACGGAAGTGGTGGCGCTCCAGAATAGCAAGGAGCAGGTCGCGGCGGTGCTGGTAGGCAGATGCCAATTCCTGATAGTACGCGTCAGGAAGACTGAGAGCAGCCGCACCAGCGGCCTGGAGTGGCGCTGCCGCGCCAACCGTCAGAAAGTCGTGGACCTTGCGAATAGCACCGGTCAGCGCTGTTGGGGCGATTGCCCAACCAACCCTCCACCCTGTGACACTGAAGGTTTTCGATAGGCTGTTGATCGTAACTGTCCGCTCAGCCATCCCATCGAGAGTGGCCATCGGCACATGACGGTGCCCATCGTAGACAATGTGCTCATAAATTTCGTCAGTGATTGCTAGCACGTTCCATTGCTGGCACAGCCTGGCAATGACCGCCAGCTCATCTCGTGACAGAACCTTTCCGGTCGGATTGTTCGGAGTATTAATAATAATGGCGCGCGTTTTTTCGTTAAATGCCGCCGCAAGTTCGTCAGGGTCGAACGTCCAGTCGGGCTCATGTAGAGTCACATATCGAGGCACCGCGTCTGACAAGATCGCATCTGGCCCATAATTTTCGTAGAACGGTTCAAATACAATCACCTCGTCACCAGGATCGACACAGGCGAGCAACGTCGTGATCATCGCTTCCGTCGAGCCACAACAGACAGTCACCTGTTGGTCCGCATCCACCGGTATGCCATAGCGCCTGCTGAATTCCCTAGCAATCGCGTCCCGCAGTGGTTTGGCTCCCCACGTGACGGCATACTGGTTGATGTCAGCACGGATCGCCTCGCAGGCCGCTTCCTTAACCATCTCTGGTGCAGGAAAATCAGGAAACCCCTGCGATAAATTGATACCGTTGTGTTCTTGCGACAGGCGAGTCATTTCCCGAATCACGGACTCGGAAAACTTGCTCGCTTTGTAAGAACATCGAATATTGCGCGAGTCATCTTGCATCTGACGAACCACCTATCCCCCACGACACACCGAATTGAACAGACACAGGCAAGCGGCCATTATACGTGATGTGTTTAACGCGCGCGCTCATCTTGAAACGCTGCAAGTCTCACGCACTCAACCAATTGACCCGTAATTCTCTCGCGACTACAATAGGACACAGGTGTGGTCATCTGGCCACGTACACTTTGAGGGTCCAATCGGGGGCGACACGGCTTCGACGGAGGTATGAGAACGCGGGATGCATGTCGAGCACTATCGACTCGTAAATCCGATGGAAAAAACCATAATTGCAGATTCGCAATTAGCACTCGCTGCTTAAGAGCAGCGACGTTCACCCCGTCCTTGCCTGTGAGGCGGGACTGAATGTCATTTTAGCAGGCTGGTCGTGACGGGCGGCACCGACGCGTCACGACGAGATTTTATCGGGGCTAGTCAGTAACGGTTTGGGCGGCGCTTTAACGTTACCGGCGAACTTTCAAGGGCCGACACACATGTAGATTCTCTCGTATCTGTACTTTCGGACGTGGGTTCGACTCCCACCGCCTCCACCATTTCTCGCCTCTCCTCATTGTCGGATATAAAATTATCCGTCAACCCGCGATGTTCGCGGTACGCTAACGGGGCGCCATCAGGAATCTGGACAACAGCAAATGCGATCTTCAGCGGATGTGGTAATCATCGGAGGCGGATGCATGGGTGTGAGTGTCGCTTATCACCTCGCTCGTCTCGGCATGCAGAACATTGTCCTCCTGGAACGTGAACAACTGCTGGGAGCAGGATCAACCGGAAAGTGCGCTGGGGGAGCCCGTCTTCAATTTTCAAGTGAATCCAATATTCGCCTGTCTCTTGAGTCGATCGATATTCTGGAACGGTTTGAAGATGAACTCGGCCAGTCCATTGATTTCCGTCAAGACGGCTATATGTTCCTGCTTTCCGAAGCGAGCACGCTCGACACCTTCAGAAAAAACTTTGAACTGCAACAGCGCCTCGGCGTACCCGTTGAGTGGCTGGATGTCGATGAAGCCTGTCGACGGGCACCAGGGATAACACGTGAGAATCTTCGCGCCGCCACTTTCTGTGGGCGCGATGGCATTGCCGATCCCAATAGCGTCACGATGGGATTTGCGAAGGCAGCCCAGCAGCTTGGCGTCACGATTGAGCGTGAAGTCGAAGTGACAGGTATTGGACTCGACGCTGACAGGATTACAGAGATTCAAACGAGCGCTGGACCAATCGAGACGCGGATCGTCGTCAATGCGGCAGGTCCCTGGTCTCATCAGATTGGCCAGATGGTGGCGACCAACATTCCTGTGCAACCATTCCGACGTCATATCTTTATTGCTGACGTCCCGCCCGACCCCAAAGGCCTAGCCCTTGAAGCACGCACGTCACCTTCCACGCGCATTCTGACCATCGATTTTGATACCACGTTCTACTTTCACCGTGAAAGCACGGGCATCTTATTTGGCATGGGAGACCCTGACGAACCTTCAAGTTTCGAGCAAAGCGTGAACTGGGATCTTCTGGAGCGGATTGCGCCAGTCGCCGCACGACGCCTACCTGTCTTGGCCGACGCCGGCATCAGCACGGCTTGGGCAGGCCTCTACGAGATGACACCAGATGCAATGCCGATCATTGGGCCAGTTCCGGAACGCCCCGGGTTCTTCATCATCAGTGGATTCAGTGGACACGGCTTTCAGCATTCACCAGCTGCCGGGCGGATCCTGGCAGACATCATCACCGACCGGTCTCCTGGTGAGATTGACTTAGCACCGTTCGCGTTTGACCGATTCGCTCGAGGCAACGGGGTCCGGGAAGGGAATGTTGTTTAAGCTACTGCACCACAGCTGAACAACTCCGGCATCACTCAATAAACGAGTCCTCAGCAAAAGCGTCACGGAGTAGATCGCTGGAAGGTGGCGTCGACCACATACTCACGACCGGAATCACGAAGAATGGAACGACCATGGCCACGGAGGCGGCAACCGGCGTCAGTTCCGGTCGTCCACTCACAAGAAGGTAGCCCCCCCCCACCACCGCAATCCCGAGCCCGGTGAGCATCCCGGCAAATGCGGCTGTACCCGTCGCCGAGCGCCAAAACAAGCCATACACGTAAGGAGCCAGGAATGCGCCCGCGACAGCTCCCCAACTGAGCGACATTAACGTCACGATGAAAGCAAAATCATTGTTCGCAATCACAAAAGAGATCGCAATGAAGACAGCTGCCATCCATCGCATGATTCGAAGCGACTGGGCGGGAGTCGCCTCGGGACCCGCTCGTCCGGCACGGAGGTCAATCGAAATCGCCGACGAAGAAACGAGAACGAGACTCGAGAGCGTGCTCATCGAAGCCGAGAGGACCAGCAGCAGAACGACCGCCATGAGAACCTCTGGCAACTGTGCAGTGAGTAGTTCTGGAACAAGGACGTCGTATTGCACACCCACCGTGCCTGATTGTTCTCCGATCAACGCACTAGCCGGCAGACCGTCAGCAAAGAACACGCGGGTTAAAGCACCGGTGAAATAAGCGGCAAACACCGTGACCGTGGCAAATACAGTGGTAACGATCGTGGCTGTCGTAATGTGTCGCTCGCTTTTGATGGCATAGAACTTATGGACCATCTGCGGCAAGCCCCACGGGCCGAAGCTACTCATGAAGACCACCGACCACAAGATCCACCACGAAGGTTCTGGCGACAGTGACCCATCCACGAAAACGTTAACCCTCATGTCCTGGACGACCGCAGTAAGACCACCCCCTTGACCCACAAGTACGACGACCATGACGACGGCACCGGCCAACATGATTAAACCTTGAATCAGATCAGCGATAGCCACAGCAAAGTAACCACCGAGTGTCAGGTACAGGCCAGTGCTCACACACATAATGAATAGGGCGGTTTCATAGGACAGTAGATCCTGAAAGTTAATCTCAACCAAGTGGCTCAAACCCTTAAACACCGATGCGGAGTATGGGAGCAGGAAGAGAAAGATGATACCGGCCGCCACCACTCGCAGGACCGGTGCTTGATAGCGCTTCGCGAAAAACTCTGGCATCGTTAAAGCGTCCAAATTGCGCGTCATGCGTCGAGTGGGTTTCGCAAGAATTACCCATGCGGCCAAAACCCCGAAGACCGTATTGCCCGCTGCAATCCAGAGCGCATCCAGCCCGTAGTTCCAGCCAAATTGCCCTGCGAAGCCAATAAAAACCACGGCTGAAAAGTAACTCGTACCGTAGGCAAACGCGGAAGCCCAAGGACCGATTTGTCGTCCACCAAGAAAAAAGTCTGTCGGAGTTCGAGTCCGGCCCATGCCCCAAACCCCAAGGCCGATCATGGCGATTATGAAGGCTGCGACAAGAAATAGGGCAAGCATTGGTTACTTACAAAAGTACCGCGGGAGTGGTCGTCGTTGCACTCGGTGCCGTTGGCGAACCACCACCACCGCCACC
>DODG01000284.1:0-136 GCA_003509065.1 Acidobacteriota bacterium | reverse complement strand
AGAGCGACGTCAGGTGTGCTTACGATGGGCCGCCGACACCATTTACGGTAGTGCTAACGCGACGAGTGAACCCGTATAGCCACGACCACCAACAGCCTGAATAATGTACTGTTTTCCGTCGTGCATGTACGTCATC
>DODG01000375.1 GCA_003509065.1 Acidobacteriota bacterium | reverse complement strand
GAGAGCTTTTGGTGAGCGCCTTGGCAATCTTAGTCAAGTGGGGTTTTCTTCGACCATGACTATCACACTTGACGGGCAAGCAGAGGTCTTAGCTAGTTTCAATGATGGGTATCCAGCACTGGTTGAGTCAAAAATCGGTGATGGTAGCGTAATAGTCTTTGGATCCGATCTAAACAATGAATGGAATAATTTTCCTCGTCATCCCACGTTCGTGCCATTCGTGCACGAGATCGTCCGATATCTAACTGTTGAACGAGAGATGTCACATGATTTCGTGGTTGGCAATGTTCCGCGAGAGGTGGCGGACCAACCCGGGTTTGCAACCCTAGTGGCTTCTGGTCGGCGCATCGTCATTAATGTCGATAGTGCTGAATCTGATCTCAGTCGACTTAGTATGGATGAGTTTATGGTAGCTGTTGATAGGCATCGTGAGGCTGTCGATTCTACGATGGGTGAATCGTTAAGTGAAGGGCATGATGTTCACCAATACTGGCAGTATCTATTTGGTCTGATGTTGGTCATCTTGATGACGGAAAGTATGCTTAGTGCTCGAACGAGCTAATTTGATGGTTAAAAACCATATTACGGAATTCGATTCGGTATTGACGCATATACGGCGGCGTTGGACAACAAATATCTTGCTCAGACTTGTTGGGCACGTGGGACTCGCTCTTAGTTTGATCGTGGTCATGGCTGTTGTAGTCGAAGCTGTTTGGCAACCGACTGACCTGCCATTGATTGTGCTTGCGCTGGTGACCTGTTGCATGGTTGCAACTTTTTTAGTCTGGTTGTTTTGCCGCACATGCTTGCTTCCAGACAATCGCAAGCTGGCCAGATTTGTTGAGGAATGTGTACCTGAACTTGGAGACAGTTTTGCCAGTGCCACGGAAGTGGTTCACAGTTTAGAGAACCGTGCTATCGGAACTCTTGTACTGGCCGATACGATAGCGCGATTACGTGAGGTAGATCTTGAGCGAGTGATCAGCCGCGCACAACTTTTCCGGATGGCTAGCTATGGCGTAGTAACACTGACTAGCTTGATATTCGTTTTAAGTCTTGCGGTCGAACCAGGACAGCGAGTTACCGGCGCTGTTCGACTCTACGCGTTCCCAGAAAATGTGTTCATTAATGTTGAACCCGGTGACCTTAAAGTTGTTGAAGGGCAGTCTATACGGATACGGGTAACGCTCGGTGGTGTGAGCGCTGCATCGGGAAGGACACGACCAATCTTGGAATTGAATCAAACATCAGAGTGGCGTGAAATTGGCATGCAGCCTGTCGATGAGGGATACGAGTTCGAATTAGCCTCTGTTACCGACAGCTTTAACTATCGTGTAAGAGCCGCTAGTGCAAAATCAAGCGAGTATTCGGTCATTGTGTTAACCGCACCACGTGTTGAGCGGATTGATGTTGAATACGAATACCCATTATTTACTGGATTAGAAAGTCGGATCGAGATGGACGGTGGGGACATTTATGCTCCTCCTGGCACCAAGGTGACGTTATTCATTCATGCGAATAAAGGGGTGCAGGAGGGAGAGATTCTACTGGACAATGCCGGACGGCTTGACTTGGTGGGCGACGTAGATGGGCCTTCAATTCTAGAGGGCACCTTTGAAATCTCAGGGAATGACTCGTACCAGGTGAATTTTACGGATGTTGACGGTCTGAATTTAAAAGACGAGATGAAGTACTTTGTCCGTGCCATTGACGACCGTCCTCCAGAAGTGAGATTTCTGCGACCAGCAACGGATCGTTCAGTGACTCAGTTAGAAGAAGTAACGCTCGAAGTGTTAGCTGATGATGATTACGGATTCGAAAAATTCGAGCTAGTTTACGCTGTTGGAGGTGGCGCTGAAAAAACCATTCCTTTTGAACATGCACTGTCGTCAACAGAATTAGTAGAGATACACACTTTGTATCTTGAGGACATGAAAGTGCAACCCGGCGATTTCGTCACCTACTACGCACGTGTCAGAGATGTGAATCGGGCGAAGGCGTCTGTCGAATCAAGAAGCGACATTTTCTTTCTTGACGTGACGCCTTTTGAACAAGAGTTCGAGTTAGCACAGAGTCAACAACAGACTGACAGTTCAAATAGCGGATTAGATGATCTTATTGCTGCGCAAAAAGAGATCATCATTGCAACGTGGAAATTTGAACGGCAGAACTTGTTAGATGAGGAAATGCTAGTGGTGGCACGGGCGCAGGGTGAGTTAAGAGCGCTTGTCAGGCAGATCGGAGGATTAGGTGATCGGCGGGTTCGGCAGGCCGATGCAAGCAGCCAAGCTGGACGCATGAACAACCCCTTGGTATTAGCCGACCAGGCGATGGCTAGTGCTGAAAATTGGTTAGGTAAGGCTGAGAGTGCTAAAGCTTTACCATTCGAAAAGGAGGCCCTAAGTCAGTTGCTGAAAGCACAGGTCGAGAATCGTCGACGTCAAGTTTCGCAGCAGCGAATGCGAGCTGGTGGAGGTTCGGGTCAATCGACCGTCGATCTTTCTGCTTTATTCGATCGGGAATTACAAAGAGAACAACAGACAAACTACGAATTGAGATCGCAAGGATCAGAGGTGGAAGAGAAGAAGCGAAGTGAATCACTAGAACGCGTACGCGAACTTGCTCACCGCCAAAACGCGATCAGTCAGGAACAACGCTTGTTAGAGCGTCAAAAAGAACAAATGAATGTTGAAGAAATGCGACAACAACTCGACCGCATGACTCGTGAGCAAAATGACGTACGGTCAGAGGTTGAAGAGTTGAACCGCCAGCTCGGTGACACTCGTCGAACGGCGTCTACCTCAATAAATTCCTCCGATCTTAGTGAACGAATTCGCAGTTTATCTGAAGCGATGCGAAGTGTAACAAGTAATTTGAGACGCGAAGACTTACCTGGTGCTGGTTCAAGTAGTGATGATGCGCTTGCACAGCTACGAAACTTGGAACATGAATTACGTAAATATGATTCAGAAGAATGGCCGAAACTTTTGAAAGAGTTGCACTTGGAGGCGCAGCAACTGGCTGTTGCTCAGCAGCGTCTCGAAATGGAATCGCATTACCTAGCTCAAGGTAACGCAAATCCTGAGAGTAAAAATCAAAGAGCCTCGGCGCAGCGACGTTTAGCTGAACGAACAGAGACATTTGAACGTGATGTTCAATCAGTCGCATCTGCAGCGGTTGGCGAGTCAGGAATGGTGCTTGAAAAAGCGGTTCGGGAATTTAGAGAAGCACGTGTGCCTGAACAAATGCGTGAATCGGTTGCAGACCTGTTCGCGTTATTCAATTCAGAAAATACTGCGGTCTCTGAAGACCAATTGGAAAAATTTTTTGTCAGGGAAAATGAACTAACGGAAGCGCTTAACCGAGTGACTGAGCGTATCGGGGCCGCAAGCGATCGTGGTAACGCCGATGCAGATCGATTTTCTGAACAACTAGCGCAGTCAAGCGACCTTCGTGATCGACTCGCCACCATTGAGCGCCAGATAGAGGCGCTGTCTAGTAATCAACTCACTTCAAATAATCCTAGTGCTGGCGAAGAGCTGTCAATGGCCGACTTGTTTGCTGAGTACGATCGAGCGCTTCATGAAACTCAAGATCTTCTTAATGAACTGCGCAGAGAAAATTCTGTCCTAGATCAACGTTTGGCGAATCAAGTTGAAAATCGAAGGAGTGTGTCGGCTTCAGGTACACAGGCGTTTAAGCAAGATTATTCACAATGGGAGGCGCTTAGACGGGATGTGGAACTTGCACTTGAAAGATTCGACGCGCGACGCTCTGAATACCTTGCTAAAGAGGAGATGTCTGACAGTGTCAACGCCGGTGCTGATGACCGAATGCCGGAAGAATATCGTGATCTGGTTGACACTTACTTCAGGTCGTTAGTTTCACAGAAACCACGCTGAAATCATTCAGACGAATTTTATGCACTTCGGTAATCTTTTTTCCTTATGGGTGAATATTGGCCTCGTTGCCGCACTAGTTTTCGTGACGGCTTGGACCTATGCGCGTTCGGCGATGCAACCGTTGTCGAAAGAAAAACGATTGGCACTTGCGACCTTACGGTTCGTAACGCTGGTTCTTCTTTTAGCGATCCTTCAACGTCCAATTGTGGTTGAGCATAGAGTAGCAAATCCAGACATAGTAGTTCCGGTACTTGTGGATGTTTCACGGAGCATGCGACTTCAGGATGCTGGTGGACAATCAAGAATATCTCGTGCAATCGAAGTTGCACACAACGTTTTGTTGCCGTCAATTCGTGAGCAATACGATATTGAGGTGTTAGGGTTTGGTGACAAGTTGCAGGTCGATGACTTGTTGCAACTCAAGGCTAATGCTAGACGAAGTGATTTAGCTGGTGCTCTTGACGAAGTCCGGGAGCGTTACCGCGGTCGTAGTGTGGGCGGCGTCATAGTGATATCTGACGGTGGTGATACTAGTGATCGTGAGCCAGCAGCGGTTATAAAGGAAGGGGATCCGCCCATTTTTTCGATTGGTGTGGGAGGACCGGACTCCTTTAGTGATCGCGAGGTGCTAAGCGTTACCGTTGGAGAGGCGCCACTTCCTGAATCAACTGTTGAATTAGCAGCATCGGTAGTGAGTCATGGATTTGGTATTGACCCAATCGAAATCCGCTTGCATGAAGATGGTCGAGTGATACAGGTGAGTCGAGTAATTCCTACGACGCCGGGCTCGGCGGTGAGAAAGATTTTCCGCGTTTCCCCAAAACCGGATGTTGCGACCCTGTATACAGTTGAGGTCGTGAATGACCCTGTGGAATTGACGACGAATAACAACACTCAACAGGTTCTAGTGAAGCCAGCGGAACGTACGCGCCGGATTCTAATGGTTGAGGGGGCGCCTGGGCATGAGCATAGCTTTCTGAAACGTGCATGGGGTGTCGACCCTGGTTTCAAGCTGGATTCGGTCTTGAGAAAAGGGCAGAATGACCGAGGGCAAGACACCTTCTATATTCAAGGTCATGATGAGTGGACTAGAGCGCTATCAACTGGCTTCCCGGAGGAACGTCATGAGCTGTTTCGTTATGATGCGGTCGCCTTTGGGAACGTTGACTTCCAATCGTATTCGTCAGAGCAGTTGTCGATGATAGAGGAATTTGTTTCGCGTCGAGGTGGCGGAGTCATGGTTTTCGGTGCTCGGTCATTTGCAGGTCGAGGATTGGCGAATACGCCTCTTGCCACTATTCTTCCTCTTAACGTCAGCGGCAAGTTGCCAAACTTATCATCGCCGACCAACCAAGAACCACACCGTGTCAATCTAACCTTTGATGGTGAACGACACCGTATTATGCATTTAGGTGATTCAATTCAGTCGACACGAGATCGATGGTTGAATGCTCCGCCAATTGCTGCGGTTTCTGTGCTTGGCAACCCGAAACCTGGCGCGTCACTACTTGCCTTCACGTTGGGTTCAACTGGTGGTGTATATCCCCTGATCGCAGTCCAGCGGTACGGGCGAGGCCGCACGATGATCTTTACGGGAGAGGCATCATGGCGTTGGAAGATGCTTTTGCCTTCAGACGATACGACCTACGAAACTTTTTGGAGGCAAACAGCCCGATGGTTGTCGACAGCTAGTCCAGGACCAGTCACGGTGGTAGCTCGTGGTGGTGTTAGTCTAGGTGACGAAGTTACGATCGATCTATTCAATCGTGATGTGCGATTTGAGCCCGTACTCAATAGATCGATTGTTGCCCAAGTGACTAATCCAAATGGAGAAATCGTTCAGGTTCCTCTGGCTTTAATAGATGGTGAGACTGGTCAGTATGAAGGTAAATTTACACCGATTGACCGTGGCGTCTATCGTATCGATGTGGACAGTGGTGAAAGGACAGCTGATTTTCGTACGGTGCGCGATTGGATATTGATAGGTGGTTCAGATTTGGAGTTCGCAGGGCCTCGTCTGCATCGCGAAGTGCTCTCAAGAATGGCAACCGTGAGTGGCGGAGCAATGATGGAGTTAGACACTGTGGGTGATGTATCCACAATGTTACAAAATCGTCTTCTGGATCAACGGCCATTGGTACCACGTGATCTTTGGGACAGCCTTTGGATCTTTTTACTACTGGTTGTGTTGCTGTCAGTTGAATGGGCACTTCGTCGGCATTGGGGATTACGATGAACCTTGGGATTCCTGAGCGGTCCTCTCTGACCACAAGACTGAGCAGTTACGTATTTTCTCTGACGTTAATTTTAACAGTTTGCAGTGTTCATGCGGATGCACAAGAACGATATGCGCTTATCATATCTGGTGCGTCAGGAGGCGCTTTATACGCTGAGCGATATGAACGTTGGCGTGCAACACTAGTGTCTTCTCTACGGAGTGGCTTCAGATTTCAAGACGATCAGTTGTTCGTGCTCGCAGAAACGCCAGGGCCAGATGTCGGGCGTGCATCACGAGAAGGTGTTCGACAGGTGATTGATAATTTACAGGCGAGAATGACTGTTGATTCATTATTACTAGTTGTATTAATTGGACACGGAACGTTTGATGGAACGGATGCTAAATTCAACTTGGTCGGACCTGATTTGGAGGCGCGTGAATGGGACAGGCTAATGGATACTTTGCCTGGACAGTTAGTGATCGTTAATACGACTGCAGCAAGTTTTCCATTTATGGAGCGGCTCGCTGCGCCAGGTAGAATTGTGATTGCAGCAACTGATTCCTCAGCTCAACGTTATGAAACTCGCTTTGCAGAATTCTTTTCTTCTGTTTTCGAAGTTGATTCCAGTGATATCAATAAAGACGGTCGTGTTTCGATCTTGGAAGCTTTTTTGTTTTGCAGTGAAGAGGTAGAGCGTTGGTACGAGCGGCAGGGACAACTAGCCACAGAAAGACCTGTCCTTGAGGATTCCGGCGATGGAATAGGTACCGAAGCCGGTGGAGAGGGTATGGATGGCCTCATCGCTCGTCAAGTGTTTCTTGATCAACCTATTGAGTCACAAGTGAAGGTGTATCCAGAATTTGTAGAGTTGTTTGAACGACGCGATCAACTTGAACAGCAAGTTGACAATATTAAGACGCGCCGTTCGGATTTGACGCCAGAGGATTATCGACGTGAATTGGAGCGTCTTTTAATCGATCTTGCTAAAGTATCAAGCATTATTAGAAACAAGACTCAATAGGACATCGTTATTAATATTGCCAGCTGACCTTTTGGGTAAGCATTATTGGAAAACGTTTCATTGGTTAAATATGCCTTGTAGGCACATTCTTATATGTTCGCTCAGTGCGTTTGCAATGTTGGGGGTCTCAACCGAGATCCTTTTGGCGCAGACACCTGACTTGGTCACTGATCGTCCAGACCAGACGGAATCAAGTGCGGTCGTGCCTCTAGGATTTGCTCAGGTTGAAACGGGATACCTCTATACACGAGATTCCGGTAGTTCGAGTCGGGAAGCACCTGGAACACTTGTTCGTATTGGTATTGCTAGACGCGTTGAATTACGTTTCGGTCATGCTGGCTTCATTTCGGCAGGCAATGGCTCTGGTGCTGGGGATAGTCAGCTTGGAGCCAAGGTCAACTTAGTCGGAGAATCAAGTTGGCGTCCTGAAGTTGCGGTCCTTACGGGTTTCTCACTGCCGACTGGTCAGGCGAGTCTATCGAGTGGTCGCGTTGACCCGTCAGTACTTGTAGCGTTCTCTCATACGCTGTCATCTCGCGTGTCACTAGGTTACAACATTGGGCACTCTTGGGAGTCGCTGAATAAAATCTCTCCTCGCCAACGGTTGCTTCGGTATTCGCTTGCTCTTGGCGTGGAAATAACTGATAAGTTTGGCGGATTCGTTGAAGCTTTTGGCAACAGAGCGTTCAATAGCAATAGGAGTTTAGCGAATTCTATAGACGCTGGTGTGACATATCTGTTGACAGACAATATTCAACTCGATATGTATGCTGGACGTGGATTAAGCGCCAGTGCTGAAGATACTTTTGTCGGCGGCGGTATTAGTTTTCGGCTGCCTAACTAAGACAATCCTGTGGCGGGTTATCGGCGTTTCTCTCGTGGAATAAAATCTCTCTTTTCTGGGCCATCATAAACTTGCCGGGGTCGTGTGATCCTCTGATCTTTATCTAACAGCATCTCTTCCCACTGTGCTATCCATCCTGCAGTACGTGGAATGGCGAACAGTACAGGAAACATATCAGGTTGAAATCCCATGGCTTGATAAATCAGGCCAGAGTAAAAGTCGACATTCGGATAGAGTTTTCGCTCAACAAAGTAGTCGTCCTCTAGGGCGATACGTTCTAATTCTAAGGCAATGTCTAGCATTGGATTTTTTCCTGTGACCGCGAACACGAGATCTGCCACTTTCTTAATAATTTTAGCTCGTGGATCATAGGATTTGTAGACGCGATGTCCGAAGCCCATTAAGCGTCGTTCACCGTTTTTGACACTCTTGATGATTGCTGGAACTTGCTTGACCGTTCCAATTTCAGCCAGCATTCTAAGTACAGCTTCGTTCGCACCGCCATGCAGGGGACCATATAAGGCCGCGGCTGCGCCCGTCAGGGCTGAATACGGATCTGCATGTGAGCTGCCGATACTTCGCATGGCACTCGTACTACAATTCTGTTCATGGTCAGCGTGTAGGATAAATAAAACATCTAACGCTCGTTCAAGTACCGGATTCGGTTGGTACTTTAACTCTGTCATTTTGAACAGCATGTTCAGAAAGTTTCCAGTAAAGCTCAGGTCGTTGTCAGGGTACACGTAGGGGAGTCCCATGCTGTGCCGGTATGCGTAAGCCGCGATACTAGGCACTTTAGCTATTAACCTTAGCGTTTGCATTTTTCGCGAGTCTTCATTGAAGATGTCTTTTGCGTCAGGATAGAAGGTCGACATTGCTCCAACGGTACTTAAGAACATACCCATTGGATGAGCTGTGTACTGGAAACCTTCTATAAACTTTTTTATATTTTCGTGCAACATTGAATGCACGGTGACATTGTGTTTCCATTTATTCATTTTGGAAGCGGTTGGCAGTTCGCCTGAGAGGAGCAGGTAAGCGGTTTCGAGAAAGTCACTGTTTTCTGCCAATTGTTCAATTGGGTAACCTCGGTACATCAAGATTCCACGCTCACCATCGATCCACGTGATCTTGCTTCGGCAAGCGGCCGTGTTAGTTAGCGCCGGATCGTAAGTCATCAGGCCAAAATCTTCAGGATTTTCCTTAATACGACGAAGCTCCATGGCGCTAATAGAGCCATCCCGGATTTGAATTTCGTAGGTTTTGTTGGTCCGGTTGTCAGTAATCGTTAGAGTGTCAGACATGATGGCTTCAATTGTGAGGACGCCGAGATGGCGCCACATCGACTTCCTCTATTGTAGGTCGACCTGCAGTGGATGGTCGAGTCGTCAATATCTTGTCACAGTTTCACGCATCGAATTCGAGTTCAACTCCAGATGGTTCTATATTGCAAGACGAGTAAGCACTGGAAACCTGGTCTGCATTGGCAACCAAGTGTGAGGTAATACATTTGTGTGCACGAACAGCGACTGCGCGCTACATTGATGGTTTATTAGCCCAGTCGAAATCCCTACAAACTCATAAATTACTTATACGCCCACTGCCGCATAGTGCTTAAGCGCGGCGACAGTACGATCGATCTCGGAATGTAGATTGTAAAAGTGTGGTGAGATGCGCAAGCCTTTTGGGCGTCCCGCAACACCAATACGTTCATTCTCATAGAGTGCGCTATAGAGCTTTCTTGCGTCAAGGCTACCAGTTTCGAAAACAACCACCGATAGAGATTCTGTCGTGTCTCGACTGGTTATCAATTTGAAGCCATTGATGCTCTGAATCTGCTCCATGAGTGACTGGGAAAGCTCCTGGGCTCGATCTTGTATTACCTGCATACCTATCTTTTGCTGAAACTTCAAGGCTTCGCCAAATCCGATAATGGCTGGTTCGTCGCGTTGTCCGAAACTTTCAAATGTTCTCGAAATTCCGACATCACCTCTACCAGCGCTATAGATACTGGGCCAGATTTGTTCATGTGCTCGAGCATTGATGTACAGCACACCGGTTTCCTTGGGACCGGATGGCCACTTGTGTGCGCTACCAGTGTAGAAATCCGGTTGCATGTCGCTTAGGTCAACGTTCATGACTCCAAATGATTGGGCGCCATCTACCAAACTTAGGACGCCTCGGCTGTGCGCAAGCTGACACAGTTCTTTAGCGGGGAACACGTCTCCAAAAGTATTGGTCTGCTGTGTGAATGACAGAAGCTTCGTTCGACTCGTGATCGCCTTGTCAACGACCTCGAGGTAATAGTCGAAGCCTGGGTGTGGTCTAACGACTTCGATTTCTGTGACGGTAAACCCAAAACGCTTCGATTTTTCCTTCCAAGCAACATTATTACTCGGATGATTGTCGCCGAAGATAATGACCTCGTCATTGGCTGAGAGTTCGACACCGCTCGACACCAGGTTATTACCTTCGCTTGTGTTGCGTGTGATGATAATTTCCTCTGGTGTGACGTGCAGATAGTCGGCGAGAATCTTTCGTGTATTGACTTTGCCCTGTCCCATCTTGCCACGGTTCTGAAATGATGGGTCACCGTCTATGTCCTTCGTATTTTCATACATCGCGTTGAGAGCAGGAATAGAAGATGGGCAGAGGTTTGCAGCGTTTATGACGCTGACATCGGTTGGCATCACGAATTGTTCACGGACAGACCGCCAAAACGCTTCATCAGGAACCGTTGGTGTTTGAGGCAGTGGTATGGGGCTTTCGAACGCCAAGCCTTTCTGCCCCAATAAGGTGGCTGACCCGCTGGCGGCCAATAAACTTACAAAATTTCGTCGGCTGATACCGTTGCGGTCCCGTGATGCATGCGCGGTCATGTCGTGCTCCTTCGGATTAGTAGAAAAGTGGACTTCGTGCGGCTAATCATAGCTCAGAAGGCCTTAGGTTCCCAGCGCCTAATTCCTAGGGCCCTAGATTCGAAATCGGCATGCGAGTTTCAGGACACCGCAAAGGTAATAACAGTAGGGGTTTTTTGAAGGGCACCACTAGCTCTATCTCTAGCGGTTGTCAAAAAGTGGGACGTATACAGAGAGACGTTCAGGCAAACATTGTTCGCTTGTTTTATTTTCTTTTTAAGGCCTCAGGATTTTTGGCGATGCCCTCCCAGACCGTTTGTACTATTCGCCGAGGCCAGCCGCGAGGAATCTTCTCGCCTGTCAGGTAGTGTGCATAGAATGACCCGATGAGCATGCTCACTGCCGTATCGATGTCTACATGGTTACGGAGCTCACCGCGCATTTCAGCTTCTTCCAAAACGTGGTGCAACATTGCTCGACGTGGCCGAACGACACGTTGTCTGAATAACGTAATCAGTTCTGGAGTGTGATGTTCTTCGACCATTACCGTGCCAATAATAGCTATACCATTCGGACGGCATAGTGAACGTTGCAAGGTTGTCAGGATGGCTCGTAGATCAGTCTGGGCGTTGCCAGAGGAGGGCTGTGCTTCTTCAACTTGCAATTCGGCAAGAGCAGCAGTCGCTAAGTCAGCCTTACTAGCCCACCGTCGATACACAGTAGGCTTTGTAACACCGGCTTCTGCAGCGACGCTATCCATTGACATCCGCCCGTAACCATCTTTAGAAAGCTGTCGTAATGTTGCGGCAAGGATTGCCTGATTCACATTAGGATCCCTTGGACGTCCAGGGCCTGTAAAACGAGTCGTTTCGGTGGATGTAATCAATGGTCAGAGCCTCCGTCTAATGGCTTAATTATATTTACTATACGGTATAGTAAAGAAAAATAAATAAATTGCAAGGTATAAATAAAAAAGGAGGGGTTCCTAGCGAATTAGGAGGATTCGTTCGTTAACTGGATATAGCCACTCAATGCCGCGAGCGGTCAGGACAGCATCATCTTCAAGCGGGATTCTCACTTTCTTGTCGTTCCATTCTGCTACGGCCGTGTAAGCGAAAAGCTCAATTGACAGAAGATTAGTGGGCTGGAGCGTATATTCAATACGGACTGGGTTAAAAAATGCGATGGATGGGCCAATCCCATGCCCTGAATTTCCAACCGAATGCGATCCAATGACAACATCGGTGACATCGGGATTGTCGGTTGGTTCATTGAAATCTATTCTTTGGAATCCAGCTTCCGCCAATGCATCGTAGATCTCCTGTTCGGCTTGTGCAGCAGCGATTCCTGGGCGGATGGTTTCGGTAATGATGGTTCGTGCTTTCCGGCCTTGATCGAAGGCTCTCTGGAAGCTGGCTGGGACCGTGGATTCGCCATTCATGAGTACGTATGCGATCCGCTTCATGTCCGTGTACATGTTCAAATAGCCAACACCCCAGTCAATCATTAGCAAGTCACCTCGACGGATGATTCGGGCACTTGAGGTTGCTTCGATTCCGTTGGGACCGGTAATGTAGACCGACGGTAAGCCAAATGAGGTGTCTAGGCCACGAGCGAGTAGCTGGTCCATCATCCACCAAGCGACGTCTTCTAACATCGTGACGTCTGGTGTGATTACTTCATTCGAGAGGGCGCGCTCAGCGATCTGTCGGGAGATCTCACCAGCCTCAGCGAACGCTGCAATCTCGGTTGTTGTTCGACGCGAGCGAAAATCCGAAACCAATTTCTCAGCTGAAACTAAGCGTGAGGCGTACGGCTCGTTAAGCGTTTCGACTAATTGCTGATAACCGGCATATGTTAGGTTATCGATCGGCCCAATTGCTCGAGAAGTATTGATGCCAATGCGTTTTGGTTGCCGTTCTTGAACGAAGTCGGCCAGGCGGTTGGCTGATTCGAACAGGTCATAGGCACCTGATTGTCGAATTCGATAGCCAGTGATGCCTAAGGCAGCTCGCTCAATCCGTTCACCACCTCGGTCAGTAAAAATATAGTAACCAGTGTTACCTGTGTAACCCTGACCGAAGTCAAGATAGAGAGTGCCGTAGTTCGCTTCACGGATCATCGTGATCCACATGTCGATTCCGTTTTCACGCATGACTTCAGGCAAAATCTGGTCGAATTTCTCACGCCGGATCTGGTTCATTCGTTCCCAACGTTCTCGAGCTTCCTGACCCGCCATTGGGACTTCAGATAATGCCAAAAAGGCGAGCAGCCATATGGTGAAGTGTCGGATTGCTTTCATGTCACTCCTAATGAAGAATGGGCGACCTACTTTTGCAACAATGTATGAATAGTAACCTTTCAGCGATACAGCACAGGTGGTAAAAGGCACCAGCCATCACTCATTGTTTTGGTTGGGGTCGTGTGCTGTATTGCTCCCAGAGACGTGTGTGGTGTGTGCCCAAAGATGCTTCTTGGCCTCGAATCAAAACATGTTTCACTTGTGACGGAATGTCGAGGAGGTCGCCATCAGAAATGACGAGATTGGCGATCATCCCTTCTTCGACTGAACCATACAAATGACCCACACCAAGTATTTCTGCTGCACCTCGGGTCAGTGCGTGCCACGCTGCTTCTCTCGGGAGGCCGAAGGCAACACCGAGTGCTGCGTGGTCTGGCAGGTTGCGTGCGGCCGCAGCGCCACCAGTTCGGAATGCGAATGGAATTCCGGCTTCGTGAAGCAGTTTGGCTGCTACGAAGATGGTGTCGTAGGGATCGCCGTCGGCCGGTTGCGATTGAATAGGACCAAGAATTACTGGGACGCCAGCCTTGGCTATCTCGTCCACGACCTTCCAGATATCTCGAGTTCCAGCCAAAATGCCCCTGAGCTGGAACTCTTCAATGAACGCCAGTGCCGACTTAATGCCTTCTTCGCTCGATGCGTCGAGTACTACTGGTAGTTCCCCTAACACAACAGGAACGAGTGCGTCGAGAGTATAAGTCTGGTCTGTCACAGTGACCATTTCGGCTGCAAGGGCTCCTGCGTGGGCACGGGCACGGTGCATCCACCGTCGAAGCGTTTCCAATTGCGCGTCGACTTGTTCTTGACTTTGGCCTCCACCGCCAAAGCCACCGCCACCTTCACGCTCTGGGAAATCGATATGCATAGCAAGCGGACTGCGCGCGACAACCTCGGATGGGGTCCAGCCCGCCATGTCAATGAGGGCACTCTGACCTTGGATGAGGCCACCCTGTGGGGCTGCAATGGCTGTTGTCACTCCGTTGGCTCGGGCGATTGGGATCATTTCTGAATCGGGGTGAATCGCCACTGATGCTTTGATATGACTGTTGATTTCTTCAAGTTCAGACGAATCGTTTGTTGCTGCGATCGATCCGATTTCGGAAAGTCCAATCACCGTTCCAGCATTAATCATGCCTGGGGTGACCGTCATACCGGCGGCGTTAATGACATGGGCATCCGCTGGGGCCTCAACGTCTGCACCGACCGCAGTGATACGACCGCCCTGAACGACAATCGTACCGCGCTCAATAGGCGTACCGGTCATTGTTAGAATGCGTCCGCCAACGATAGCGATTGGGATTGTATCGGCGGTCACTACTGGTTCAGTGACATCGCCGTAACCAGAAGGCATCACCTGAGCGCGCACCATAGGCGATAGGATAGGCGGTGTCCAGTCGATGATTCGATTGGTGTTTTCGGTAACACCCTCCGTTGAGACAAGGGGTTCCACACTTGCCAACACATCCTCGGTGGTTTCTACGAGGTTGCGATCGAAGTAGAGCTGACCATCAATGATCGTGTACTGAACGCGCGTGTTGCCCGAGAAGGGGTGTGCCGTGAAGATAGCAAGATCGCCATCTTTGCCCACTTCGATCGAGCCTACCCGGTCTTCAATTCCGAAGTGTTTCGCAGCGTTTAACGTGATCATTTTTAGTGCTTCTTGCTCTGGCACACCACCATACTTGACGGCTTTTGCTGCCTCTACATACATTCGACGGACCCGTTCGTTGGAATCTGAGTTTACGGAGACAGTAACTCCACGTTCGTACATAATTGACATGTTGTATGGGATGGCGTCCCATGCTTCCATTTTATATCCCCAAAAGTCCGTGAACGTTGACGCGCCGGCACCGTGGGCTGCAATTTCATCAGCCACCTTGTAACCCTCAAGCACGTGTTGGAGCGAGGCAATTCTAAATCCGAAGTCCTCCGCAACTCGTAAGAGCATTAAGATTTCATCGGCACGGTAGGAGTGGGCATGTACAAGGATGTTGCCCTTCATAATCTCCGAAAGAGCTTCAAGCCTCAGGTCGCGCCTCGGTGCTAGAGCATCCACGCCCCGTGAGCGGGTTGCTTCGTACTCGTCCCACTTCGCTTGGTACTCACGGGCCTCGGCAAAACTCTTTCGCAATGTGAATTCGACACCCATTCTGGTGCTCGGATACCGTTCCACAGCTCTCGCCCGCTTCGGGTTTTCACCGAGCGCAAACTTTACGCCTCGAGTTACGTTGTCAAACAGTAGTTCGTCTGCCGACTTACCCCAACGCAGCTTCAAAATAGCGTTCTGGCCACCGATGGTGTTGGCCGAACCGTGTAAGACGTTGATCGTGGTGACACCACCAGCGAGCGCACGAAAGAGTGACTCGTCGCGATGGTTGATTACATCAATAATACGGACTTCAGGTGTGACGGAGTCGGCGCCTTCGTTACCGCCTCCTTCAATCGACATGTGCGAGTGTGCATCGAGTAGTCCAGGGGTAACCCACATGCCGGTAGCGTCGATTTCTCTTGCACCAGCTGGCACAGCGACTTGGCTATCAGGACCCACAGCAGCGATCTTGCCATTTTCAATGAGAACGGTGCCTCCAGAGATTATGTTTCCGGCAACAGTCATGATCGTGCCATGACGTACTGCCGTAACAGGAAATTCGCCATCTAGCGGGCCGACTGGTGCACGCCTTTCGACTTCGGCGCGACTTTTCAGTTGGCTCGTATCAGCATTTTCCTCTTCGTTGTCGGTGACTTGGCGTTCTGGATGTTTGTTGTCATTTGGTCCAAGGTCATAGTAGGTTCCGTCAATCCAGACGGCCTCGACTTCAGCGTCCGCGTCAAAAATATCCCCTTTGATGGCGACAACGTTGGCCGTTTTGCCGACGTCGAGTGACCCCAGCACATCGTCTACGCCAAGAATTTCTGCGGGGGTAATCGTCAATGCTCGAAGAGCCCCATCACGAGACATTCCTGCGTCGACAGCGGTACGGAAGTTGTTTAGAAAGTTTGAAGGATCATCTAGCCCGTGTCCGGTAAAGGCAATTGTGACGCCTGCAGAGTAGAGCCGGCCCGCGTTTGACTTGGCTTCATTGACATCTTCTAGTGTCGGATCGTCGGTTGGGTTAGTTCCACCACCGCTGCCGAAGCCTACTGGGCCTTGACGGGGTCTCAGGTCAAGTGAGACTAGGACAGGTCGATTGCTAGTTCTGAGCGCGCTGGCGACACGCCAGCCTTCAACTGCGCCGTTGACGATCATGTTGAGCCCGAGTTCGTCGGCTAGCTTCAAGGCACGCCGAATCTCGTTTTCAGTCCATGCTGTGAAGACAACTGGCTGTTCGCCAGCAGCGGAAGTCTGAAGTGACTCAAGGGCTTCATCATAGTGAGGCCGGTCGATGGTGGTGGGTTGGTTTCTATAGCGATTCCACGCCTCGCCGTACCACTGTGCATTGAGATAATGTTGACGTATTGTTGCCATCACACCCATAAGAGTGCTTGGGTATTCACCGCGAAATCGTTCAAAGCCTAGATGCTGCGCCCAGTGGCTCCGAATAACTTTATCGTTTAAGAGGCCGTCACCTAGAGTTACGATGGCACTTTGTCCTTTGAAAACGCCAAATGGTGGTGCGATGGCGGCGGCCGTGATGCCAGCATTTCTCGCGGCTTGCAGAGCCTGACCATCAGATTCATAGGTACTGATTGAAGTGAGCTGGGGTGTGAGTCCTGGTGTTGGTTCACCGTTCCGTTGCCGGGCTTGAATATTACGTGCACGTGCGGCGTTGTCCTGTTCAAGACTTGGTAGTTCCGCCATGCCGATTGTTGTGTGAGGGTCAATGAACCCTGGATACAGTGTCCAGCCCTTGGCGTCCATTACAATCGCATCTTGTGG
>DODG01000076.1 GCA_003509065.1 Acidobacteriota bacterium | reverse complement strand
TTAAGCGAACCCTTCTGAAAAATAAAGTTTGAAACCAATAAAACGGTGTGATGAACAGGACAAGAAATTGAATCCACATGCCCCCGATGCCCTGACGATAGATTTCTCTGGATACGGCTACGGCCTGATCCGCGTTTGTCGAGGTGCCAAAGTTAAGGAAAAACTGATAGAACTTTCCCAACCGGCGTCCCGCGAGAAAAAACTCTGCTCGATCCCGAGTCTGTGCTCCAACTCGTTTTCCAATCCAGATGATAACGATCAAATATCCAAGCAGGATTGCCACATCCAGCGGATGAAGGCCTAAAAGGGTCACGAACCTACCTCTCGTGACGGAAACTGGTCATAGTTTTTTAGATCGACGGTTCGTCCACGCACACTCAAGGACCCCTCAACTTCACTCGGCAGAACACCAAGCTGATAAGCTTTCTGAAAGTCAGCGTCGAGACCAGCAATCCAGCATCGATCTGGACCATGTGCCATACGCCGACGGTCGTCTGAGACCGTCAGAATTTGGCCAAGCGATTCATGAACGCCATTTGCGCATATTGTCTGAGCCATTGCCGCCTCGGGACCGCAAGAGACTGGTTGGACTCTCCTCACCGAACAAATGGCTTCATTCAATTTCAGAAACTGTCCGTCTGCATCTGGCGACGGGTACGTGTCTACGCAACGCGTGCCATCCTTAACAACAATTTCGTTCTTTTGTCCTTGAGTGTTCGCATCGAAAGTTACGCGCGCGCGCTCAAATTCCAGTTCAAACCGAGGCCCCTGAGACTGTTGTGAAGCATGAGAACCATAGAACAGGATTTCGACGTTCTCTGCAGTCCGTGCACGGCAGGCGACCGTATCGAAGCTCTCAATATCGTTTACACGACATGCCTCGGCGGTCACTTCGATCGGAAGCGCGCTGGCGCCAGTTGTTGTTCCCATTAAGAAAAAAAGATTGTGTAAAAAATGAGCTTGCGCATTATTTAGCGGACTATCGAGGATCCAGCGCCCTGTTACCGCTTCGCGAAGTTTCCCCGCCCAAGCATTACGTTGATAGTAGGACGTTGTCCTAGGCCACAGACAAATCGTCTTCAGTCGAATCGGCGCACCAAACCGTCCCGTCCGAATATCATTTTTGAGCGCCTGAATACCTCGAGAATACGACCACTGATAGCCAATCCGCACCGACCGATCTGAACGGTCACATGCGTCCATAAGTGCTTTGGCTTCCTGAATTGCCGAACCAAGTGGTTTCTCACACAACACATGACAACCATGCTTTAACGCCAGCATACTCTGGGAAATATGGTGATGAATTGGCGAAGCGATGATCACTAAATCGGCTGCATGTCCGGCCTCAAAGCAGTCCGGCAGTGATTTATAGACCGGCACGGCATCGTGAAAACATTCTAAAGAACCGGAATCACGACTCCAGTGCGGGTCAACAGCACCAACCACCTTAACGGTATTCAAAGGTTGCTGTGCCAGCACGTCAATGTAGTCAGCACCATAACCATTGATACCGACCATGATTATGCTCACGGGTGCTGTCACGATAAACCCGCATCAGCAACAAGCCGCTTTGCAGCAATCAGATTTTGACTCATTCTCGCCTCACACAGTGCAGGCCAGTCCGCGCGTTCCGTCGGCACACAGTGGTCGGCTTGTTGGGTTCGACGCGCAAGCGTTGCGATCGCTGTCATCTCTTCTTCAGTGGCATCTGGAAATTTTGCCAAGAAACGCTCGTCTCTGATCGGCAATGAAAATGAGCCTCCATGATCTTCCACCGACAGATGAATCGACCGATCGCTACGTTCTAGATGGCGAATCACCCCAGAGAGATCGACCATACCTTCCCCTATGGCCGTCGGAAAGATTTCCCAGCCCGCTGGTACACTCCGCACCCCACCATCCTTCAGATGCGTCGACACCACCCATGGCAATATTCGCTCGGTCGCCCGAACCGGTTCCTCCAACATCGTCAACACATTCATCGTGTCAAGAACCACACCCAGCCAATCCCCTGGACTCGCGTCGCACATTTCAAACAGTCGAAGCAGTTCATAGGTCGTAAACTCAAAATGTAATTCGATTGCGAGAATGACTCCGTGATCACGCAACATCTCCCGCTGTGCCCGTAGCGCCGTGGCCGTCTCTCGGAGCAAAATCTCCGTCGAAGGGGCGACGTCGGTCCACCGCATGAGCCCACCAGAGCATGACCGAACAATCTGAACCCCCAAGTGTTCGGCTTGTGTCGCGACTATGTGATTGGCATCAAACAAATCACGAACCGACCAGTTCGTCATATCGCGCGGAATATGTCCAGCACCGCCCCATTCAAGGTAGAGACTTTCTGATTCGGCAAACGTCCGAAGCTCCTGAAGGTACCCGTGGTCTAACCGTTGTTGCCATTCTGGCTCAAACCCAGAAAAGTGCACTCCATCTGCCCCGTGATCCACGGCCCATCGCAAAATATCCAACGGAGACAACTCAAGAGAACTCAACCCGTATTGATCTAATCCCACTTTCCATGGTTCTAATCGCTGCCCCCGGGTCCTCTTCGTCTGGCTAGAGGACACGCTGGTACCTTTGCACGCACATGCGCAACACCTCGTCTGGATCGCGCCGCCACCAATTTGTTGAAAAAATTTCAATCTCGCAGCATCCTTCGTACCCTGCTGCAAGAACCATTTGATAAATTTGCTTAAGATCAATAACGCCATCACCAGGCATCCCTCGATCTCCAAATATCATTTCGGTAGGCACCAGCCAATCAGCACAGTGGAACGCAAAAATGTGGTTGGTCGCGCCTGCCCGTTGAATCTGTCGAGTCAAATCAGGGTCCCACCACACATGATACGTATCAATAGCCACACCCACATCTCCACCAAGCTGTTCACATAAATCAAGGGCCTGCTTCAGCGTATTGATACACCCACGGTCTGCTGCATACATCGGATGCATCGGCTCAAGCGCCAGGCGTACACCCTGGTCGCGTGCATACTCTGAAAGAGTTGCAAGGCCGTCCGCAACCTGCCCCCTTGCGTACGCCATGTCAGAGGTCCCAGAAACTAATCCCCCCACCACAAGAACTAAACAATCCGCATCCAGCGCACGCGCCTCGTCAACCGCCTGATAGTTATCATCCATATTTAGTTTTGCATCAGCCGTAAAGAATCCTCCTCGGCACAACGAAGACACTCGAAGACCATGGTCGGCAATCATCTTGACTGCCTCGGACACCCCTAACTTCTGCAATTGATCACGCCAAGGTGCAATTGCCCGAATCCCATGACGCGCACAGCCCTGAATCGCCTGGTCGAGTTTCCACTGCTCGCGAATCGTCGCAGTATTCAACGACAACTCCATCGCCGGGTGCGCTTGTTTGTCCGTCATACCGTAATTCCCTCAGCCCGACAAAGTGTGTCCATTCGAGTGACCGCTAACTCAGGATCTTGAAGGAGTCGCGCCCTAACGGCCAAACGAAAGATCTCTGCAAGATGGGGCAATGAGCGTTTGGTTTCTTGACCGCCCAGCATGACAAACTCCTTCTGATATCCGTTGAGCCAAGCCATAAAAACAATTCCAGTTTTATAGAACTGCGTGGGCGCACTGAATATATGTCGGCTAAGCGGGACACAGGGTGCAAGAATCTCATCAAAGCGATCACGTCTACCGGACGCTAACTCACTCAAGGCCGCGCTTGCTGCCGGAGCAATCGCATCGAAGATGCCAAGGAGCGCGTCCGAATACCCAAGAGCATCACCACCAATCAATTCGGCGAAATCAAAATCATCACCCGTATACATTCGAACTGATGCGGGCAGCTCGCGCCTCAGTGCAATCTCTTTAGTCTTGTCCAGTAGTGAAATTTTGATGCCATCAATACGGGTAGCGTGAGCACGAAGAAGTGCTGTGACGGCTTTGAGAGCTTCGTCAATTTGCGAATATCCCCAATACCCAGCAAGAGCCGGATCAAACATCTCCCCTAACCAATGAATGATCACGGGCTGCCGCGACTGTGTTAGAAGTCGTTCATAAACCATCAGATAGTCGTCTGGCGATTGCGCTGCAGCACACAACGCTCGACTTGCCATCAAGATAATTCGCCCACCCTGGGCTTCGACCCACGCCATCTGTTCTTCATAGGCTCGAATGACATCATCTAACGTGACATCGTCCGTTCTGATGAGCTGATCGGTTCCACAACCACAGATCACTAACGCATTTTTTCGTTTCGTACTCGCCGAGAGGGTTCGTTGAATAAGTTCACGAGCTTGTAGCCAGGAGAGTCCCATACCGCGCTGCGCGGTATCCATCGCTTCGGCAACTCCAAGATCACAATCCCAGAGATGCTCCCGAAACTGTAACGTAGCATCCCAATCAATAACTTGAGGCAAGTCCTGACAACCCACAACGTGCGCGGCCGCGTACACAATCCGATTCCGCGTCCCTCCAGCTACGGGGAATGGTGTGCTTGCCGGGATCTCAAATGTTTCGAGTGTGCCATCCATCTTGGGGAGCGTCAGTCTAGGCATAAGTTAATGACGGGTTACTCGTTCATACCATCGACGTCAACCCAGACTCGCCGGCGCCAACTCTCCATTGCAGCCTCGGCCAGTTCCACACCTTTGACGCCCTCTTGTAAGGTGTAAGACCATGCCGCGTCCTCATAGAGATGTCGGATCAATTGTTCCCACTGAGCACGAAAACCATTCGGATAACGGTGCTCGGGTTGATAGGGCTTCCATTGATCGCGAAACGATTCGACTTGGGGCTCGTCCGGATTCCAAACAGGACGTGGAGTATCACCTAGTGACTGAGTCCGACACCAATTCAGACCGGCCACAGCTGAACCCTCTGTCCCATCAATTTGAAAGACTGCCAAGTCGTCTCTATTAACTCTCGTACACCAGCTGCTATTGACCTGGGCAACCACACCACCCTTCAATTGCATGAGTGCATAACTTGCATCGTCAGCGTCCGCAATATAGGAGTCTCCCGCTTCGTCCCATCGTTGCTGAAGATGGGTCGCACCCAGACACATCACCGATTGCACGGGAGCAACGAGCCGATCCAGCACGTAACGCCAGTGCGCCATCATGTCGAAAATAATGCTCCCTCCATCATTCCTGCGGTAGTTCCAACTGGGTCGATTGCTTGTTCCTGTTTGACCATCAAATACCCAGTACCCAAAATCAATTCGCACCGAAAGAATGCGGCCAAAAAATCCATCAGACTTTAGCTGCGCTAGTTTCAATAACCCAGGCAAGAATAGCTTGTCCATCACGACGCCACTCTTCATCTTGCCTTGAGCAGCCTGAGCCGTTAGTTCACGGGCCTCGGTCAACGAAGCCGCGACTGGTTTCTCACAATAAACATGCTTTCCGGCTACAAGCGCACGACCAAGCAGCTTCGCCCGCTGGGCTGTTGTACCGGCATCAAAAAACAAGGTGTGATCCGGTGAACCTAAGGCTGCATCGTAGTCGGTGGTGTACTCGCTGAACCCAGTCTCACTTGCCAAAGCCGCCAGTTTTGCACCATTTCGACCAAGCAATAGTGGTTCGACTACGACTCGATCGCCATTGGTTAGTAAGATTCCTCCCGCCTCGTGAATCGCCAGCACCGAGCGTCTCAGGTGTTGAGTGCCTCCCATACGACCTGTGACACCATGCATCACGATGCCTAATCGGTGTGTCGCCATATGCCCAAATATAGCAAGCAACGAGGGGAAGCGCGAGACGATCCCGATTCAGCACTGCTGTGAACTACCAGATTCCGGATATAGTGTGACCGTGAAATCTACCCGGTACCTGGAGAAACCCATGTTACAGCCCTACCGTTTTACCGGTATCTCGTGCCTCCTC
>DODG01000342.1:3047-4754 GCA_003509065.1 Acidobacteriota bacterium | reverse complement strand
ATTGTCAGTGATCTGCGGAACGCCAGTTCAATTCTGTCGCCAAGAATGACTGCAAGAAGTAAGGGCGCTACGTCGAATTTCATCTTACGCAACAAATAGCCCAGTGCTCCGAAAATCGCCATTAACCAGATCTCATAAGCGCTTGCGTTAACTGTATATACGCCGATAACACTGATGACAATTACCACCGGTGCGAGATAGCCATACGGTATACGTAGCAAGTTGACAAACAGTCCAACTAAGGGAAGGTTGAGAATCACCAGAATTACGTTTCCTATATACATGCTGGCGATTAGTCCCCAGAAAACCTCAGGGTGGTCATTGATTAATTGGGGGCCAGGCTCTATGCCATGAATCATTAGTGCGGACAACAGGATAGCCGTAGCGGGGATCGAAGGGATGCCCAGAACGAGTAGAGGAATCATAGAGGTTCCAGTTGTTGCATTGTTTGCCGTTTCAGGACCGGCGACGCCTTCTATTCTTCCCTTACCAAATTCTTCCGGGAACTTGGACAGCTTTTTCTCTAACGCATACGAGACGAAGGTTGAAATGACATGTGAAATACCAGGCACGATTCCGAATAGACAGCCGATCACGGTGCCACGGCCAACTGCGGGTGCTGAGTCTTTGAGGTCTTTGAGAGTTGGAGTGAGGCTTTTGAAGGTCGGTTTTATGGGGCGCAGGTCAGCGACTTTTTCAAGGTTAAGGAGTATCTCGCTAATTCCAAAAAGACCCAATGCCATTGCGACAAAACTCATGCCATCCATAACATGCAAACTGCCGTAGGTGAATCGGGCAACACCACTCATGGCATCGAGTCCGACAGTTCCTAACAACAATCCTGCAACGATCATGGTAAAGGTCTTTAAGGTAGAGCTGGCCCCGACGAATCCCATGAGTATCAGTGCCACTACCATAAGGCTAAAGGTCGCGGGTGGCCCAACGGTAAGCATTAGTTCCGAGAGTAGTGGAGCAAACAACATGAGTACCAAGACGCTAACGGTGCCGCCGAACCAGCTTCCAAGTGCAGAGACGACCAATGCAGGGCCGGCACGACCTTTTTTGGCCATCTCGTGGCCATCAATACATGTTATGACCGATGCGGCTTCTCCGGGTATTCTGACTAGGATAGAAGTTGTGGATCCCCCATACATCGCGCCGTAAAAGATTCCTGCAAGCATGATGATTGCGCTATTGGGGTCTAGTTTGAACGTGAGCGGTAATAGCAGGGCGAGGCCTGCCATTGGACCAAGTCCAGGCAGTACGCCAACAATCGTCCCCCATAACACACCAATCACACAGTAGAAGATGTTCCACGGTTGCAGTGCGACCGAGAATCCATTGGTGAGTGAGATAATTGTGTCCATTTGTTAATTTCTATAAGCAGTATCTTTACAGGAATATTAAAGGCCCCATTGGTAAAGTGACGCCAATCAAGTATTCAAAAAAAACATACAGGGCGATTACAGTTATTGCCGCTCGCAATGCCGATTTGAGCCAGGATGATTCTGTAAAGATCTTGAACGTAACGAACAGAAAAACCCCCATGGTGATCACAAATCCAAGACGATCTAGCAGAAGCGCAATTCCTACGAGACCTGCTAGAGCGAGGAATATATTTTTATCGCCAAGATCAACGGACTCGGTGTCTTCATCTTTATGCGTTAACAACCAGATAACGCGGTACATCGCCATAAGAACCATTGG
>DODG01000342.1:0-2654 GCA_003509065.1 Acidobacteriota bacterium | reverse complement strand
GGCATGTGAATGGTTTCATAAAATAGATGTGCCAACCCCACTACTAGCAGCGGCCAGAACGACAACTCTAAATGACGCGAACGCAGGGTGAGTTTCATGTGCATTATGAAAATACAGTACCGTGCGTTCCCTATTGAAAAGAGACTATCTGTATCTGAATGGATCGTTGGTTAGTTGGTGATTTTTCGAACCAGATCGTGAATTTCATTGTCGTTTAACACTCTCCGAAGGTTCTGCATCTCCTCCTTCACGGCTTGCAGGATAGGTTCAACAAACTGCAGATCGACATTGATTTCGAGCTCTATTAGTTTGTCGAGCATGGTATATGGTCCGCTATCAAAAGTGATATCCCATCTTCTTTCATTCCCAACCAGTGATGGCTCGATACACCAGTGAATAAGGGGATCGACTTTTAATTCTTGGATCACAAACTCAGTCCCCCCCCAGTTGAACACTTCCCGGCCTGTCACAGGATTATTCCAGGCGACTTTATACCCGACGATTTCCTCGGCCAGTCTCGCCAGGGGCGTCAGTGTTTCTAGCGCTATCCCGGTTTTGACCCCATAGAGAGCATCAAGCGTCAATGCAGTTGCCGCAAGATCTGCCTGTCCAGATGCGGAGCAATAGCCGTTGACCGAGACCTCTAGAACACTCGCGCCGGCTTTAGCAGAAGCCATCGCGGTGGCCACCGCGAGATCAAACATATTGTGCGTATGAACGCCGATGATTGTGTTTGGTGCATGCTTTCGCACTAGGCCAACCATATGTCCATAGGCTTCCGGTCCCATTCCACTGCCACCATCGTAGAGCATGATTTCCGGTGCAGCGATCTGGTGCATCGCTTGTGAATAGGTAATGACATATTCTTCGGGCGCGAAGGAGATTTGATTTAAACCGACTGATACTCTTACGCCTGACGTATTTCCATGCTCTACCAAAGGCGCGACTCGTTGTATCTGGTCGTCCACGTTCTTCGGTAAATTAAGGTCGTTTCGCCAATCTTCACCATTCCACGCCTTCCGATACACATCGGAGAACATCGCAGCGGCTTCGACGTAGGGAGCAGACCAGAACTGGACAGAATCAATGCCTGTTTCGTTGGCTAGATCGATATCCTCTTTAGAGCGTAAGCCGCCATACACCACCTCGCACTTTGGGTTAATGTCCTTGATTAACTTTATATCTGCTTTGATCTGATCGTGTTCCCGCCCTCTACCAAAGGCGCCGATTTGTATCGAGGGGACTCCTGATTCGACCACTGCTCGAAGCAGTCGTAAGCGATGATCGGGGGGTAACACAACGCCCGGCATCTGTTCAGTGGTGCGAACAGTGATGTCTCTTAGCGTAATCTCTGCTGGAAATGTTCCCTGGAGTACATCTGTTCTCCGGTTGAGATGGCTGACCATCCATTTGCCCGGTTCATATGCACCAGGCTCGCGATATTTCCCCAATGCCGATTGAAAATGTTCGACTTCTTCTTTTTTGAAGACTGGAATTTCGGGATTTTTGGGCATTTACTCACTTCCGGGAACGACGGTTACGTTCAAATAATGCCTGGATGTTTGTCGTTTTATCCTTTACCAACAAGCCCCGCTCAACGCTTGAACGGGGCTTAATGGTGGACCAGAACGGCTAGTTCTTGCTTAGGCCAAGACCTTTAAGAATTGAGGCATTGGCAGCATATTCGGCAAGGATTTTCTTTTTGAAATCATCTGACGTACTACCGATTGGAATTTCACCCCTCTTTTTAAGATAAGTGGTGACAACTTCTGCATGAGTAGCTTTGGCGAACGCTTTCTGCAGGATCACGAGTCGATCGGCAGGCAGACCCGCAGGTCCGACCACTCCGCGAAACAATTCCGTAGCTTTATCAGCGAGTCCTATATCACCTGCACTGGAAGTGTCGGGCAAAGCACTACTACGCTGTGCCGTCGTGACCAGAATGCATCTCGCCTTGCCAGCTTTAACGTGACCCAGAATTGGAGGAATACTTCCACCATAGATATCCACGTGGCCGCCTAGAAAGTTTTTCAGGGTCTCCCCGGCACCACCGAACGGCACTGGCCGAAGTTTCACGCCCAATGGTTGAAATAGTCTCTCTCCAGCAAGTTGCACTGTTGCGCCGATTCCATCGTTACCATAGGTGTATTTGTTCGGATTTGCCTTGATGTGATCAACAAATTCCTGTCCAGTTTTGGCTGGAAAATCCGGTTTCACACAGAAAATTAATGGCGTGCCACCAGTAACTTGGGTGATCGGTGTTAAATCCGACGTCTTGTAAGGCACATTCATGGTGTGTGGAACGATCGTCAAAGGTGCGTTCCAGACATAGGCAAGTGTGTAGCCATCCGGCTTGACCTGCGTAAGCACAGACATTCCAATACTACCGGCCGCCCCAGGTTTGTTGACCACCACGACTTTCTGGCCTAACACCTTTTCCGCGGCCTCTGCCAATTTACGACCTGTCATGTCGGTGCCACCGCCGGGAGGCGTGGGTACGATCAGTTTAATCGGACGATCTGGAAACTCGGCTTGGGCTGTCCACGGAATCGCAGAGAGCCAAACTGCACTAACGATAAACAAAAGAGCCTTACGAATGATGCTGTCCATAACTCCCCCTAATCTGTTTCTGATTATGTTTAAAAACTTTATCT
>DODG01000352.1:10315-10470 GCA_003509065.1 Acidobacteriota bacterium | reverse complement strand
ATACACGATAAGAATTGCAAAGATACATTTCGGCATGTGAAGTCGTTTTCTTGATGAACAATAATTCGATATAGGCATTGGCATTTTGACTGGGTTGTGGCTAACGGCGAATCAGATACTTATTAGGAAAACTGCGACCATATAATAAACTGCTC
>DODG01000352.1:4037-9918 GCA_003509065.1 Acidobacteriota bacterium | reverse complement strand
CAGACTATGGAAGGTTGGCACGGCTGGGACGCTTACGCGCCGTTCTACGACTGGGAGAATGCGCAAACTCTAGGCCGTAAGGATATTGCTTTTTGGTGTCAGTTGGCCCGCAAGGCGAGTGGTCCAATCCTTGAACTTGGTTGCGGAACGGGCAGAGTTTCGTCTCCCGTTGCTCGGGTTTCTAAATCACTTGTGGCAATTGATCGTTCGCAAGCCATGCTTGACCGAGCACACATTCGACTACGCAGATCCCGTGTACGGTCACGGGTGAAATTATTGCGTGGCGATATTCGATTCCTCCCTTTTCGACGACGTACGAAATTCGACCTTGTCATGGCACCGTATGGAATTCTCCAGTCACTTGTTCGTGAAGCAGACCTGACTGCAACATTATCAGCGGTGGCGCGTGTCACTAAAAAGGGAAGCCGGTTTGGTGTTGACCTTGTACCGGATTTACTTCGATGGGATGAATACAAGCGGCACGTTGCGTTGCGTGGGCAGCAACGCGCTCGTGGTTCGCATTTAACCTTGATTGAATCGGTTCGACAAGACCGCGCGCGCCACCTTACGATTTTTGATCAAGAGTATGTAGAGCGAAAGGGCTCTCATCGAACGACACACCGTTTTTCACTCACTTTTAGGACATTATCGATACGTCAAATTACGAGACGATTGGAACGAGCCGGGTTCCACGTCGAGGCAGTTCTTGGTGACTATTCTGGCTCAGAGTGGAATTCCGGTGCCGAGGTTTGGGTAGTTTTGGCGAAGCGTTTGTAGTCATTTAATGATAGCGAAATGGACTGTTTAGTGTTTTTGGAACCAGGTCTGGTTGGTTGGGATACCTCTATGCTAAACTTTCCTCACTTTTCTGCGCCTTATTACAGAGGAGTCCTGCCATGTCTGGCCATTCTAAGTGGTCTTCTATAAAACATAAAAAAGGTGCCACCGACGCAAAGCGCGGAAAGGTCTTCACGAGAATCATCAAGGAATTAACTGTCGCTGCCAGAGTTGGCGGTGGAGATCCTGATAGTAATCCCCGACTGCGTACGGTTGTGGCTGATGCCAAAGCCGCGAATATGCCGGCTGACAACATTAAGAGAGCGATCAGGCGTGGCACTGGCGAGGAGCCCGGTGTTTCGTATGAAGAGGCAACCTATGAAGGGTATGGGCCTGGAGGTGCTGCGCTCATGCTGGAGACCCTCACAGATAATAAAAACCGCACGGTGAGCGAGATTCGACACCTTCTCTCGAAGCATGGTGGAAATCTTGGTGAGACGAACAGTGTTGCTTGGATGTTTACTAAACAGGGATACATTTTGATCGAAAAGAGTAAGGTTGACGAAGATGGCCTAATGGGCGTTGCCTTGGATACGGGTGCTGATGACGTAAGGGATGATCAAGATAATTGGGAAGTGCTCACTTCACCAGAGGATTTTCATCGGGTGCTGGAGGCCGTAAAGGGACTCGGCGTTGAAACATTAATGGCTGAAGTGGCCATGCTACCCCAGAACTATATTAATCTTGAGGGAAAAGCAGCTCAGCAGATGATGAAATTGATGGGTTTACTTGAGGACCATGATGATGTGCAGCACGTGTGGTCCAATTTTAACGTTGAGGAAAAGGAGATCGAGGCTTCGTTAATGTGAAAATTTTTGGCATTGATCCTGGATCCAAACGTACGGGCTATGGCTGTATCGAGTACACGAATAGCCGTTATGAGTTGATCGTTTCCGGTGCAATTTCTGCGCCTTCCGGTAACACGTTTCCACAACGACTTCGGCTGATTCATGATGAACTAATTCGGTTGCTTGCCAAATGCCAGCCAGATTGCGTGGCTATTGAGGATTTGTTCCTCGCGAGGAATGTACGTAGCGCACTTAAACTTGGCCATGTACGTGGTGTGGCCATCTTGGCAGCAGTAGAGGCTGACCTTCCGGTTTTAGAGTACACGCCGACGCAAATCAAGCGTGCTATCGTTGGATATGGACGTGCGGAGAAGCAACAAGTACAGGAAATGATAAAAATATTACTTGGTCTTGACGCAATTCCAACACCTCACGACGCGGCCGATGCTCTAGCAGTTGCTCTCTGTCATGGGCACAGCCTGGGACCGATGTCGTCTGAAGGTGTCCCGTCATCCATAGCGAAGTCGTCTCTCACAAGTTGGCGAGGCTACCGACCAAAAGTCGAGGCTCGAAAGAGGGATCGATGATTGCAGCCCTGACTGGTCGGTTGCTTGAAAAACGACCAAATCGTATCGTGCTGGATGTGCATGGAGTTGGTTATGAGGTGCATGTTCCACTTTCTACCTTCTATCAGATGTCGGAATTAGGTGATGAAATTACATTACAGATCCATACCCACGTGCGTGAGGAGACTCTAGCTTTGTTCGGCTTCTCAAGTGATTTAGAGTTGGTAGTTTTTGAACACCTCATCAGTGTCAGTGGTGTTGGGCCACGTCTGGCGTTGACTGCCTTATCAGGTCTTGAGCCACCTACCCTTGTCCGGGCAGTGCGTACGGGTGACATAGCGAGTCTTATGGGTATACCAGGGGTAGGTAAAAAGACTGCAGAACGTTTGGTGTTGGAATTGAAGGACCGGTTGCCTGCTTCTGAGTCTGTCAGCCAGCGTGGTGAGGCCGCGTCTACAGGCACTGATGATCTGCGTGGTGACGTGCTGTCCGCTCTACTAAACCTAGGGTATCATCGGCCTCTGGCAGAGAAAGCGATCAGTGCGTCTTTAGAGGCAGGCGAGATCGAATCGTTTGAACATGCTCTCAGACAAGCGTTGCGAGAATTAGCTCGTTGACATCGGTTGCTCTGTTTCAGATTCCTGACTTATGACGGATTCTACGAGGGTCGTTACATCGGCACGGGTTGAAGAAGATGCACACTATGAAGTGGGTCTTCGCCCGCGTTCACTTGACGAGTATATTGGTCAAGATCGTTTACGTGAGAACCTCGATGTTTCAATCAAGGCGGCCCGGCAACGCAACGATGCTGTAGACCACGTACTGTTATACGGTCCTCCTGGTCTAGGTAAAACAACGCTGGCCTATGTTATTGGTCATGAATTGGGTGTTAGCGTGAGTGCCACGTCTGGTCCGGTTTTGGAAAAGCCAGGCGACCTAGCAGGGATTCTGACTAACCTCCAAGAACGTGACGTCCTGTTTATTGATGAGATCCATCGTATGAGTCCTGTAATCGAAGAAATTCTTTATCCTGCAATGGAGGATTACAAACTCGACATTATGATCGGGCAGGGACCGAGTGCCCGTTCGGTTAAACTGGACGTTAAAAAATTCACATTGATAGGAGCAACCACTCGCGCTGGTTTGTTAACTGCCCCTTTGCGCGCAAGGTTTGGTATTGTCCACCGACTAGATTTTTATGTCGAGAAAGATCTATTAGAAATCGTGCGTCGTTCCGCTGGTATTCTGGATGTACCAATTGCAGACGAAGCAGCGATCGAAATCGCACGACGGTCAAGAGGAACACCCCGTGTGGCCAACCGTCTCTTAAGACGGGTCCGGGACTATGCACAGGTCAGGGCTGACGGCACGATCTCGAAGGAGATTGCTGAAGCTGCTTTAAAACTACTTGAGATCGATGAGCGCGGCTTTGATGAAGCCGACCGGCGACTACTTCAAGCCATTATCGAGAAGTTTAATGGTGGGCCGGTTGGCCTGAATAGCCTCGCGGCTGCGATAAGTGAAGAGAAGGATGCAATTGAGGATATTTATGAACCATTCTTAATTCAAATAGGTTTTCTAGATCGCACGCCTCGTGGACGTGTGGCCACGCCGAAAGCTTACGCGTATTTCGGGCTCGAAGTACCTAGCAAGGAATCACGATTGTGGTAAAACGTTTTAATAAGGGTAACTCCATGCAACGTAAGGACGGTCCTATGCTGAGACCGGTTAAAATTGCGTCACTCGCGACATATGTGCCGCCGCGAGTAATGACAAACCATGACCTATCAAAATTAGTTGACACTTCAGACGAGTGGATCCAGCAACGTACCGGGATTCGGGAGCGACACATCGCTGATCCGGGGGTCGGCACTTCTGATTTAGCGAAGGAAGCCTCCGAACAAGCAATTAAGCAGGCCAACCTAACTCCGCTCGATCTCGATTTAATCATAGTGGGTACGACGACGCCTGACATGTCATTTCCTAACACAGCGTGTCTGCTGCAGGCGAAGCTTGGTGCGAACAACGCTTGGGGTTTTGATTTAGGTGCAGCGTGTTCTGGTTTCACTTATGCATTAACCACTGCGTGTCAAATGGTCTCAACGGGATCTCATACTCACGCGCTTGTGGTTGGAGCAGACGTGATGTCGAGCATACTTGATTACAAGGATCGTACAACCTGTGTGCTGTTCGGTGACGGGGCAGGGGCTGTCGTAGTCTCACCCGCCAACGAGGATCAAACCGGTATAATTGATTTCGTTCATGAAATTGATGGTACAGGTGGTCCAGCGCTATGCCTTCCAGCAGGTGGTAGTCTCAGGCCAGCTTCCCACGAAACCGTCGACCAAAGACTTCATTATGTGCATCAAGATGGCCAGACTGTCTTCAGGTTTGCTGTACGTAAAACAGTAGAAATCTGTAAGCGTTTGCTTGAGCGTAATAACCTAGATGTTGGCGAACTAGACTTGTTCGTCTCACACCAGGCCAACCGGCGCATCATATTGTCAGCTGCTGAGAGGTTAAAACTGGATGTCGATAAAGTGGTAATTAATGTAGAACACTATGGCAACACGACCGCTGGCACGATTCCACTCGCGCTCGATGATGCTGTAAAAGACGGGCGTCTCAAGAAAGGCAATCTAGTGTTACTCACATCTGTGGGTGCAGGTTTTACGGTTGGATCGGTCTTGCTGCGCTGGTCTTACTAGCCTGATATAACCCGCGGCACCTTCGTGGTCTTTTTAGTCAAGAACACTAGGATCCCAGCAAGAATATAAAACATTAATGAGTTCCTTGTATGTGATATTAGGAGTGCTGGGTACGCATGAAGGTTGACGATTTTGAGTTTGAACTGCCGCACGCACTGATTGCCCAGGCCCCTGTTCAGACTCGCGATCAAGCCCGACTACTAGTGCTCGACCGAGCTAAAGGAATTTCAACGCATACAAACGTTTCTTTACTTGCTGACTATTTTCAGCCAGGTGATGTGCTCGCGCTGAATAACACAAAAGTTTTTCCCGCACGCCTTTATGGTCATCGAATTCCAAGTGGAGGCTCAGTGAAATGCTTATTGATGCGGGAGGTCAATCCAGAGCACTGGGATGCTCTCGTCCATCCTGGACAGAAATTAGGAGTCGGTGAAAAGATGTTGTTCGAGGGTAATGGGTGGCAACTGTTTGGTGAGGTGGTGAGTCGCTCAGCATTTGGTCGACGGGTCGTACGCTTGTGGTCAGACCAAGGTGACCCTTGGGAAGCCATTAATGTCATTGGCCATATTCCACTTCCCCCTTACATTAAACGACCCGATGATCAACGAGATCGCGATCGGTATCAGACTGTGTATGCTCGAACACGAGGATCGGTGGCAGCCCCCACAGCTGGATTACACTTTACTACTGAATTATTTGAGTCACTTGCCAAGCGAAATGTAATTCGCGCAGAACTAACATTGCATGTAGGCTATGGAACATTTAAACCCTTGCGAACTGACCGCGTAGAGGACCATGTGATTGATGCTGAGCCGTACGAAATTTCTGAGGAAACGGCCCACGACATTAATCGGGCGCTTGATGAGAATCGACGAGTCATTGCGGTTGGCACGACCACAACTCGCGCTCTCGAAACAGCTGTGCGGCACGGTGGTGGCCGAATAGTGCCTGGAAAGGGCGTATCAGATCTATTTATTTATCC
>DODG01000352.1:0-3699 GCA_003509065.1 Acidobacteriota bacterium | reverse complement strand
GGATTTTCGTTTTCTGCCGTCAGCGGAATCATGACCAATTTTCACTTACCGAAATCGTCTCTCCTGATGCTTGTTTCTGCATTTGCTGGTCGAGATTGTCTATTGGCGGCTTATGATGAAGCAGTTCGGATGAACTATCGTTTTTACAGCTATGGTGATGCCATGCTAATTGTCTAGGGGAGAACCAATGACCTTTCCCTATGAAGAATTCGACGTTTCTGATGTTCACACGTATGCCTTAAAGTCACGTCATAGTAAGGCACGGTTTAGCGATTTTGCGCGTCCCTATGAGCCGGGCACGGGCGTGACTGGGTTATTGGATAGTCTGCCAAATATCTTAGCTTCCGCTGATTTTGTTGAGGTCGTCAAAACGCTGAAACGTACGCGGGAAGCTGAGGATGGCATTGTCTGGGGTTTAGGGGCTCACATTGTGAAGACGGGGCTTTCGCCGGTGATCATCGATCTAATGGAGCGTGGTTTCGTATCGGCGATCGCAACTAATGGGGCTGGTATGATTCACGACTTTGAAGTGGCAATTGCAGGAGCAACCTCGGAAGAAGTTGATAAGTCGCTAGATTCAGGAAAATTTGGCATGGCCGACGAAACCGGACGTGTACTAAATGAGGAAATTGCGAAAGGTGTAACCAACGGGCTAGGCATTGGTCAGGCCGTAGGCGAGTACCTGCTTAACCTCCATCCACCATTTGAACGGGTTAGTATTTTTGCGAGTGCTGCTCGACTTAACATACCAGTGACGGTTCACGTAGCGGTCGGCACCGACGTGATTCACATGCATCCTGCGGCATCTGGAGAAGCGCTGGGAGCAGGTAGTCTGAAAGATTTTTACTACTTTGTCTCGTCGGTGTCGAGACTTGCAAATGGTGTGTACTTAAATTGTGGTTCGGCTGTTCTTTTACCAGAAGTGTTTTTAAAGGCGGTGTCGCTAGTGCGGAATCGTGGAGTCTCGCTCGCGAATCTTACTACGGTAAACTTAGATTTTTTAAGACAGTATCGACCACAGACAAACGTTGTAAAAAGACCAACTTCTGCTAGTGGACGAGGAATTTCACTGGTCGGGCATCATGAAATTCTCGTACCCTTATTAGCAGCCGCCTTGATCGAGTCTGTGACGTAAATATAGAAACCTAAGAATCTGAAGCCGTCATTCTCTAGGCTATAATGATGGATTACAGTGTGTATTGAAGTGATGTTTCTGAGTGACAGTATTTGCCGGTGTAGCTCAGCTGGTTAGAGCACGCGGCTCATATCCGCGTTGTCCGGGGTTCAAGTCCCTGCACCGGCACCATTTCGTTCTGATTCGAGAGTCTTCGGGGTGGACTGGGTATCTGTCGATATTTTGAGACATTCCGTTTCGGTGACCATACAGTCCAAATCGGCTGTCACTTGTTAATCGTGAGGTCATGCCAGCTATTCTCGAACGTGTTGGACAGACGATTCGTCGTTATAATTTGATTCCTCAAGGTGGACGTGTGATTGCTGCTGTTTCCGGAGGATCGGATTCTGTAGCCTTGCTCCATTTGCTTGAACAGTTATCTGGTCCGGATACATTTGAGCTTGTTGGTTTAGTTCATTTAAATCATCAATTACGTGAACGACTCTCTGATGAAGATGAGCAATTTTGTCGAAGACTAGCATCGAGACTGGAACAACCAATTTATGTCGAACGCGTCGACATTCGATCACGCGCGCACACTTTGCAGACATCGATAGAAAATGCCGCGAGGACTGCAAGATTGGACTTTTTTCATCGGGTAGCGGTCGAAGTTGGCGTTGACCGGGTTGCGGTAGGACATACACGAGATGACCAAGCGGAAACTTTTTTGCTGCGTGTGATTCGAGGCGCCGGCACCCGTGGTTTATCAAGCGTATATCCACGTTTTGACTTAATTGTGAGACCCTTGCTCGACTTAACTCGAGCAGAACTTCGAGTGTTCCTCGCGAATGACGAGATTTCATTTAGAGAAGACGAGTCAAATCGAGACGTGACGATTCCTAGAAATCGCATTCGGCACGAGTTGATTCCTTATCTGCGGGAACATTTTTCAGCCGGCATTGTTGACGTTTTGGCAAGGGAGGCATCCATTGCACATGATGATGCCGACTGGCTTGATTCAGCGGCTAATATTTCGGCACAATCAATCATCTCGTTAGAGGGAGAAAATCTGCGCGTTGATGTAAAGGGTCTAGTAAGACTTCCTGACGCTATCAAAAATCGTGTTGTTTTAGTAGCGATGCGGCGAGTAGCTGGAAGAGGGTTTATTGGATACGATCATGTCGACACTTTTATGCGAATAGTGAAGAATGAGAGGACGAAAGCTTCTTTTCCTGGACACAGTGCCGTGCGGGTTGCAGATGAGATCGTTCTCTCACCACGAACCCACCGTTTGTCTGAGTCTGATGAATGGTTGTCTTGGGGAGACGATTTACCAGTTCCCGGAGTGGTGAAATTGCTTGAGGCTGGAATTGAAATTTCAGCTGCTTATGTAAATCGAGCTTCGACACCCAATCTTTCAGTGCTAAGAAGTTGTGGTGAACAGGTTTTCGTGGATGCAACGAAACTTAAGGGCGCATTAACGGTTCGAAACCGAAGACCTGGTGACGTATTTCAGCCACTTGGGCTACACGGTCACAAGAAACTCCAAGACTTCTTTGTTGACCGAAAGATCGGACGATATCAAAGACCTTTAGTGCCCATCGTTGTTGATGAGCGCAACCGAATTATCTGGGTAGTAGGCCACACGATTGAAAATGATTTTAGGATCACTGAGGACACACTGTCCGTGATAGTCTTGAGACTGAAGGAGTTAGGAGAATCAGCTTGAAACCATCGCTTAAGAATTTGATGTTTTGGATGGCACTTGTAGTCGTCGGTGTCTTGATCTGGAATTTTTCAACTAATTTCCAGGCAGGCGACCGCGCAGAGATTTTTAGTGAATTTATTGCACTCGTCGATCAAGGTCAGATTGATGAAGTCACCATCATGGGTAACGAAATTTCTGGCACTACAAGGGACGGAGTGCGGTTTCGAACCTATGCTCCTCCACAGTATGAAGGCTTGGCTAATACATTGCTTGAACGCGGCGTAAGGGTTACCGCCAAAGAAGCGACTTCGAGTCCATGGGCTACATTGCTGTATTCCTGGGCACCCGTTCTTCTCATTATTGGATTCTGGATTTTCTTCATGCGCCAGATGCAAAGTGGCGGTAAAACGGCGATGTCGTTTGGTAAGAGTAAGGCGAAATTGTCTTCTGGTGCGAAGAAAGTAGTTACTTTTAAGGATGTGGCTGGTGTCGACGAAGCTAAGGAAGAGCTACAGGAAATTATAGAATTTCTAAGAGAGCCACAAAAATTCCAGCGATTAGGTGGTCGCATTCCCACGGGTGTGTTGTTGGTAGGGGCGCCCGGTACAGGAAAAACACTGCTTGCTCGTGCAGTCGCTGGTGAAGCGAGCGTCCCATTTTTTACAATTAGTGGTTCTGATTTTGTTGAAATGTTTGTCGGTGTCGGTGCTTCGCGTGTACGCGATCTGTTTGAGCAAGGGAAGAAAAATGCGCCCTGTATCGTATTTGTTGATGAGATAGATGCGGTTGGGAGACATCGCGGAGCTGGTCTAGGCGGTGGACATGATGAACGAGAACAGACATTGAATCAATTATTGGTCGAGATGGATGGTTTTGA
>DODG01000034.1 GCA_003509065.1 Acidobacteriota bacterium | reverse complement strand
ATGATGCACTGCGTCGAAAGTTTGAGCAGGCTTGGAACTGTGCCATTCCACCAAAGAATGGTTGGCATTTGACATTGATGTTCGAAGCGATGGAACGAGGTGATCTCCGAAGTCTCTACGTTATCGGCGAAAACCCTGCACAATCAGAAGCGAATGCCCCACACGCCATTCACTTAATGCAAGGACTAGATCATCTTGTTGTCCAAGATATTTTCTTGACGAAAACCGCCGAACTTGCAGACGTTGTGCTGCCAGCAGCGGCAGGGTGGGCGGAGACCGAAGGCACGGTGACTAGTAGTGAGCGTCGTGTGCAACGTGTCCGTAAGGCACTTGACCCTCCTGGTGAGGCGCGTGATGACATCGAAATCTTATGTGAGTTGGCGAGAAGATTTGGACACGACTGGGGTCATCCAACCGCTGAAGATATTTGGAATGAAGTGAGACGCTTGTCTCCAATGCATGGAGGTATGAGTTACCAGAGACTTGAAGAACTCGGCGGTATCCAGTGGCCGTGTCCAGACGAACAAAGCTTAGGGAGTTCATACTTGCATGGCCGTCTGTGGAAGCGTCCAGTGGAAGGTCCATTGGCGCCATTTAGTGTCGTCGAACACACACCGCCGGCGGATGAATTAACCAACGAATATCCGATCCGTCTCACGACTGGTCGCCGGCTAGATTCATACAACACCGGCGTGCAGAGTGGCGGTTTCCAGTCGCCCATCAGGCATGCTGAGACGCTTGATATTTGTGAATCTGATGGTCGGCGATGGGACGTAGCCAATGGTGAGAAGGTGCGAGTCTTTTCACGTCGTGGCGAGATTAAGATGACTGTTCGCTACACAGGTGATTTACGGCCTGGCTTGGCGTTCACGACATTTCATTTTCCCGACGAAGCTGAGACTAATAAGTTGACAAATCCCGTATGGGACAAGAAATCTGGAACAGCTGACTTCAAGGCTACCGCAATACGGATCGAAAAGTTCGAAACGGCGGTTGGCGCATGAGCGAGTAGGGATGGATTTCAAACTACTGCCAGCCGAGACGAGCGAGGCGGAGCGTGCTGCGGTTGACAGCGTGCTCGAGCGTCAGGCAGATGTTTCAGAGTCGGTTCAGGTAGCACACGGAGGTCTCTCGGAAGCTCGCTCTCGGAGACATCTATTGCTACCGACCTTGCATGCTGTGCAGAAACGAGTTGGCTGGATTTCAGCCGGTGCGGTCAATGAGATTTGCCGCAGGTTATTAATTCCCCCCGCTGAGATCTACGGTGTGGCGAGTTTCTACACGTTGCTTTCCACAACAACCAGACCTCCCCGTGTGGCCCACGTCTGTGACGATATTGCCTGTAAGCTACAAGGTGCCGATGAGTTGTGTGCGGCCCTCGAGCACAAGTTTGGTCCATCAGGTACGCCAGTCTCTAACGGACAGGCAACTTGGCATCGTAGTCCCTGTCTCGGTCTTTGCGAACGTGGGCCAGCCGTCCTGTTCCAACTGGCAGGAGATTGTCAGGACGGTACAATCGCGCCGGCTGGTCTCGAAGATATTGAAAGCGTTTTGGGTGGAACAGACGTTCCGATTACACCGACCATTTCAACACCCCAAACTCTTGGAACTCATGATCTAGCCTTACGGTTGCTGCACCGCGTTAAGGATTGTGATCCGGCGAACCTCGCCTCATATCGTGGTGCTGGTGGATATTCAGGACTTCAAAGAGCACTCGAGCTTGGACCTACGCGCGTTATTGAGGAAATATCTAAGTCGAAGCTGCAAGGCCGTGGCGGTGCTGCATTTCCAACGGGCCGCAAGTGGGATGCGGTGGCTAAATCGCAAGTCAGCCCACGCTATGTTGTCTGCAATGCTGATGAATCGGAACCTGGAACGTTTAAGGATCGTGTGTTAATGGAGGAGGATCCATTTGCGATCATTGAATCGATGACGATCGCCGGATTTGCTGTCGGCGCTGAGGAGGGGTATCTCTATGTGCGGGGTGAATATCCACTTGCCACAACTCGACTGGAATACGCGATTCAAGTCTGCCGAGCGGAAGCGTTATTAGGATCTAATGTAATGGGTGGTGGATTCAATTTCGATATTGAACTACGCCGAGGCGCTGGCGCCTATATCTGTGGTGAAGAAACGGCACTGTTTAATTCGATCGAAGGTTTTCGTGGCGAACCCCGCAATAAACCGCCATTCCCGGTCGAGGTTGGTCTTTTTGGTAAGCCCACCGTTATCAATAATGTGGAAACGTTAGTCAATGTTTTGGATATTTTACGTGACGGTGGAACAAGCTTTGCTGGCGTGGGCACTGACGGGTCCACTGGAACGAAGCTCTTTTGTGTATCAGGCGCTGTCGAACAGCCCGGTCTTTATGAGGTTCCATTCGGACTGACGTTGCGTGCGCTCATTGATCTCGCTGGTGGAGTGCGTGGAAACAAACAACTTAAGGTAGTGTTGCTTGGTGGTGCTGCTGGATCATTTGTATCTCCGAAACATCTCGACACACCGCTCACGTTTGAAGGGACCCGTGCCATCGGTGCGTCACTGGGTTCTGGTGTCGTCATGGTGTTCGATGAAGACACGGATATGAGTAGTATTGTTCTTCGGATCGCGGCATTCTTTAGGGACGAATCTTGCGGTCAGTGCGTGCCCTGTCGAGTCGGAACAGTGCGTCAAGAGGAATTATTACAACGGCTTGCCCGAGATGGTGTGCAGACGTCACTTGAGGCTGAAGCTCATTTACTGGATGAACTGGGTCAAGTCATGCGCGACGCGTCCATCTGCGGACTTGGGCACACCGCGGCGAATGCAGTGCAGTCGGCAGTTACGTTGGGACTATTTGGAGGATCCAAGGGTGAGTGATGCAATGGAGAAACAGACAATACCTCTGGTCGAAGTGACCATCGATGATGAAGTGGTGCGCGTGCCTGAGGGGTCTACCTTGCTAGATGCCTGCCAGGTCCAGGGTGTGGACACGCCAACACTATGCTATCTGGATACCTTAACGCCTGTGAATGTTTGTCGGGTTTGTGTTGTGGAGCTTGAAGGTTCACGAACCTTGGTTCCTTCGTGTTCGCGCAAGGTGCATCCTGGCGCTGTCGTGCATACCAACACGCCGCGTGTTCGCCATAGTCGGAAGCTCGTTTTTGAACTTCTCGCGTCGTCTGTTGATTTATCCTTAGCGAGTGGTGACGTCAAACGCTGGATGACCGACTATGAGGTAGACGCTGCGAAATTTGGATTATCAGACGTATCGCATGCTGATCGTGATAGCCGGAGTCCTGGTCATCACCATGTTCCAGATGGCATGACAGCGGAGACGGTCGAGCAACCAGTCAAGATTGATGATGAGATGTATGTTCGTGATTATTCGAAGTGCATCCTTTGTTACAAATGTGTTGAAGCCTGCGGCGAAGATGCTCAGAACACGTTTGCAATCGCTGTAGCTGGGCGTGGTTTCGACGCGAGGATTTCGACCGAATTTGATCGACGATTGGACGATTCGGCCTGTGTGTATTGTGGTAACTGTATCGGTGTTTGTCCGACTGGAGCTCTGATGTTTAAGAGTGAGCATGACCGTCGTGCAACTGGTGAGTGGGACGAATCGAAGCAGGATGTGACGCGCACAGTATGTCCTTATTGTGGTGTGGGGTGCAATCTTGAGCTGCATGTACAAGAGAACGAGATCGTCAAAGTTACGTCCCCAATGGATCATTCAGTTACTCAAGGGCATCTATGCATCAAAGGCCGTTTTGGCTGGCAGTTTGTTCAGAATCGAGAAGAACCTTGACCGATAAAGAGAATCTTATATGTCTAACCACATAACTAACCAACCAGCAGGTGTCGTGACGCAACTTGAGACTGACCTAGATAAGCTCTCCTTGCCGAATACGAGTTGGAAGGGCATGTTGAAGCATTTTGGTCCGGGCCTTATCTTAATGATGACGGGCGTTGGGACCAGTCATTTGATCACAGCCCCGGTGGCGGGTGGGCGTTTCGAATACGCTCTGCTCTGGTGCATCCCAATCGCTTATATCTTCAAGTACTACGGATTCGAGATGGCGTTTCGGTTTACCAACGCGACCGGTAAGAGTCTGATCGAGGCATACGGCACAGCTTGGAAGAAATGGCCATTATGGTATGTGATGATTACGACGATTATTCAGTCGGCCATTGGTCAGGCTGGCCGTCTCGTTGCTGCAGCCGCTGTGGCGTACTACTTATTCACGACCACCCTTGGATTTTCGTTCTCTCAACCAGTATATGGATTTGTTCTCGGTGTGACCGCTGTCGTAATTCTACTCCGTGGAAATTACGCTGCTGTCGAGACTGCGACCAAGATTTTGGCTGGCATGTTAATCGCGTCAACCTTCCTTGTGTTTTTTGTTACTCCCGTTGGTGGCGACGCACTTAGTCATTTTGTCATTTTTGAGACACCGGCTGGCTCGTGGCTCATTATTGCCGCTTTTCTGGGATTACTGCCGACCGGAATTGACGTGTCATTACAAGCCTCGGAATGGGGGAAGGCGAAGAAGGTCGGCATGGGTCGTGTCAGGCCAAGTCTGGAAAAAGCTGGATTGGCACCGACTTTCGACCCGTTCACCAGTTCGAAGACTGACCTAGCGATCGATACTTCAAGAATTCCAGGATTCGGGGTCGAGTACTGCCGACGTTGGTTTAGGATAGGTTTGTGGGATTTTAGGTTTGGTCATATCATTTCGTTTTTTCTTGCCTGTATTTTTCTTCTCTTAGCAGCTGTCTGGATGTATCCGAACGAAGTTGAGGGCCGGGCTGTTATGGGTGAGATTGCTAGGATTTTTACCGATAGTCTTGGCCAAAAGATGATGCTCGTTTTTCTCCTCGGAGCATTTGCTGCGACTTTCTCAACTGCGTTCAACTACTTTGATGGGTGGCCGCGGATTGTTGGGGCTTGTTGCCGCAACATGTTTCGCTCGACGGCATCTCTACAAGGTATCGCGCGTGAAGATCTGACCGACGCCCATCGTCGGCATTGGTACTCCGAGTACAACATCTACCGATTGACGATGTTATTCTCACTCGTTTCATCGGTAGCTATTATTTATGGTATGCCACAACCGGTTTACTTAGTGTTGGTAGCATCAGCGCTGGCTTTATTTGTCGCGCCGGTCATTTATTTCCTGAATCTGTACTATTGCCTAACCGTTATTCCAAAGACGGACAAACACTTCTATCCGTCAAAGCTCGAGACGGCATTCAGTTGGCTGAGTCTCATTGGCTTTTGTGTTCTTACCGCCATTGTCATTTTGGCACGTGTGTTCAAAGTTGAGCTGTTTGGCGTGTAGCAGCTAATCATGAGGGATTAAGGAGAACTGTTATGCACAGTCGTTCTTGGTCAGTGGTGGCGATGCTAGTTTTACTAGCAAACTCAGCTCCTGCCTCGGCACAGTCTGAGGATCAACTTGAGGCACTCAAGCAAGAGGCTGTGACAGAGGTCGAGAGTCTACGGAAGTTTACGCAACAGGCGGTCGACCAGATTTTTAGTTTCGGTGAGTTGGGCTTTCAAGAGTTTGAAACATCGAGCTATGTGACAGGTATCCTGCGTGACAATGGATTTGAGGTCGAGCAGGGTGTGGCAGAAATGCCTACGGCGTGGATTGCAACTTGGGGATCAGGTAAACCAATCATTGGATTCGGGAGTGATATTGATGGCATTCCCAAAGCATCGCAGAAGCCAGGCGTGGCGTATCACGATCCCATCATCGAGGGTGCGCCAGGTCACGGCGAGGGGCATAATTCTGGTCAGGCCGTTAACGTCACGGCCGCGCTTGTGCTCAAGAAGCTCATGGAGCGCGAAGGTATCCCAGGCACGATTATGCTGTGGCCGGGTGTAGCGGAAGAGCAGCTCGGGTCGAAGGCTTACTTCGTCCGCGGTGGACTGTTTCAGGATGTTGACATCATGATTTTCACTCACGTTGGTAGCAATATGGGCGTGAGTTGGGGTGAGGGAAGCGGGAATGGCCTTGTGTCAGTAGAGTACACGTTCCACGGCGAGTCGGCGCACTCAGCAGGAAGACCTTGGTCCGGCCGAAGTGCATTGGATGCAGTTGAGCTTATGAATGCAGCCATGAATTACCGCCGAGAACACCTCAGATTATCGCAGCGTACACACTATGTGATTACTGATGGCGGCGACCAGCCGAATGTTGTGCCATCGCGTGCCTCCGTTTGGTACTACTTCCGCGAGCTCGACTACGACCACATTAAAGAATTATTCGAGATTGGGAATACAGCGGCGGAGGCGGCAGCCAAGATGACCAATACTGAGGTGGAATGGCGCATTCTTGGGTCGGCTTGGCCACGCCACTTCAACAAGGTAATTGCTGAAACGATGTACGAGAACATTAAGACGATTGGCCTTCCCGAGTGGAGCGACGCGGATCAGGAGCTTGCCAAGGCGCTCCAGAAGGAGTTGGGCGCTGATTCTATCGGCTTGGCAACTGAGTTGAGTGCGTTGGGTGAGCCGCCAACTGGTGTGCGTACCGGTGGGGGGTCGGATGATATCGGTGATATCTCGTGGAACGTCCCGACCGTCACGCTACGATTCCCATCGAATTTTCGAACGGGTGGTGGTGGTCATCATTGGTCGAGCGCCGTTGCGATGGCAACGCCGATCGCACACAAGGGTGCAACGGCTGGTGCGAAGGTTATGGCGCTGACGGCCTTGGATTTCTTGTTACAGCCTCAGAAGGTGGAGGCATCATGGGCCTACTTTAACGACGTTCAAACAAAGGGCCAAGAGTACGTTTCATTTATTAGCGCTGACGATCGACCGGCCATTCACCTAAATGAAGGGATTATGGAGGAATTTCGTGAGGAGATGCGAAATTACTACTTTGACCCTACACAGTACGATACGTACCTTGAGCAGCTCGGCATTGAGTATCCAACCGTGAGAGATCCTTCTTAAGCGTGGTAGCGCGGATTTCGTTCCGCACGATTGAAGTCGCAATCATCAAGAGAGGCAGGGGAAGCGGTGTCCTGTTATTTAGCCCTAGTGGTTATTTGCGGGCGACGATCGGTAAATTCAGGCGCGTCTTTTAAACATTTACCAAGGATGCCAAAAGAAGCAAGGAAGGCGCGGAAGCCAGAGCGCTGGATCTTCACTGGTGGACCGTCTTCCACTTGATAGCCATCGCTATCGACGGCTGTTTGATCCCATTTGTCAAACAAGCGACTCCAATTACTAGTTAAGACGTTTTTCATTGCCGAACGTCCCTTCAGCGGATACCAAAAGCTATCGTGATAGAGAACGCTGGCAAGATAGGCCCATGGCGCGAGTATGGTTTTCAGTGACCATTCAAGTGGTCTGCGAAGCGGTCCCCAGTAGATCTTGTGTTGCATTCGTGACGCGAATGTCATGCGCTGAAAGGGTCCAACAAATTTCCAATTTTCTTTTGCTGCAGAATGATCCCCCACGATCGTGATCTCGCGAGGGTCTCCACAGCCTAGGCCCGCATCATGCGCGAGGCGGATGTATTTAATTGACAAAGGATCGAATCCCATTAATTTTGCCGAAACCGCATCGATGGCTACTTGATCGCTGCTGGCGAGGAGCATATTTTTAACATGTGGCGTCATGCAGCGTGGCCCGGGTCCATCTCCAGCAAACGTTCCGTCCATTACGGCAAATATACCGCGATGAATCCGTTTTTGGATCATGAGGAGATCGACAAGCGTTTCATGAATAACGGGATGGGTCCAGTGGCGGCGGTCGTTTAGGAGGCCACCGAAAGCATTCTTCATTGCGCCTGTTGTAGTGGTGAAGACATGTGTTTTAACTGTTGGCAGATGAATAATGTTTTCTCCGAGGAACCGTTTCGGGATAAGAAAGCCTTTTGGATAAACATCGTTTAAACAAATAAATCGACTTGCTAGGTCTCCCACTGCATCTCTGATGTTGATCCACTCTTCTCCTTCGTATAGATGCACATTTCTTAGGCCGTGTGATTCCACGACATTGATCTGCTTGTTCTCTCGCTCGCCAAGATGCGCATCGATAACAACTGTGCGATTGTGACAGGCGTGGATGAGTGACGGATCATACCCATCACGTTTCATTGCTCGTACGACTCCGTCTAATTGCCAGGGGGTCGTTGAACATCCCGGAAAGAAAAAATGCCACGAAATATTGACCTTGAGTGCGGTGTCGACAGAGCGATCAATAGTATTTTGATAATCAGCGAGGTTGAGCAATTCGTGATAATCGCGTAGAACGGTGGAAGGCTGAGTCTTAAGAATGGCAACTGTTGCGCGAGACATTTCCTTCAGTGTACCG
>DODG01000319.1 GCA_003509065.1 Acidobacteriota bacterium | reverse complement strand
AAAACTACGCACACCTGCTGCAGTGTGGTCGTCGAACGTGATGATGTGCTCTACGGACGGACACCGGTCCCTAATCTCAAGAATCGGTTCGATGAGCGCGCCTGTTGTCAGGACAGCTTTGGCTCCACTGTTGGTCAGGATGTGCTCTAGCTCCCACACGCGAAACAGGGAATTTGTGGGAATGGGCACGCAGCCGATCTTTAACCCTGCAAGAAAGGTCACCAGATACTCAGGACAGTTGTTTGAACGAATCGCAAAACGATCACCTTGTTCCAACCCAAGCGCGCGCAATGCGTTACCGCACGCGTTCACCCTCTGTTGGAGTTCTCGAAACGTCACTTTCGTGTCACCAAAATAGAGAGCTGTTTGTTCACCCCGTCCTTCGACGACATTCTTGTCGAGCGTAACTCCGGCCATGTTGAGGCGTTTGGGAATTTTTGGGTAGTTGCTCATATCGGTCTCAATATTGTCTTACATTCTCGGATCCAAACCCAATCGGTTCCGGTGTTTCCCATAAAATTGCATTGCTGCCATCGCGCGTACCGCAGACCGTGGGTCTGAGTACACGGGTAAGTGCAGCGAGTCTAGTTGACGGAGCCAACGTTGTCTGATCTGACCACCTAACATGATTAGGAATAACGGCTTATCGGGATGTGTAGCAGTCAGCTTCTTGAAGACCTTTCGCACGTTTGAAAAGTCAGCATTAGGAATTGGGAGTAAAACACATAACAACATATCCACACCAGGGTCGGTGAGGACCGCATCGAGAATCTCCGCGTGAGCTTTTTCTGGTCCGCTGCCTAGCGCCATCCAGATATCTGCCGGGTTCTGGACTGGCTGCCATTTTGGCATCAGAGTGGCAATTGCCTTCACCGTGGCGGGTGCAAACTTCGCAAGCGTTAGTCCTGTTCCACCCATTTCGTCCACAGCCATCACACCCATCGCGCCGCTTAATGTCACAATGGCTGCACGATTACCTCGCGGAACCGGTTGCCAGGCAAAGGCTTTCATAGTACCGATAAACTCCTCAAGCGTTTCGACCTGCACGATGCCGTACTGTTTTAGAGCCGCAGTGACTATCCGATCCGGGGAAGAGAGTGCTCCCGAATGAGATGCGGCCACTCGCGCACCGGCTTCGGTACGACCGGTTTTAAAAACCACAACCGGCTTGTTTTGGTTAGCGCGGTTCGCAGCAGCGAGGAACTCTCGTGGACGCCTGAAAGATTCAAGATGGATGGCGATTACGCGAGATGCAGCATCATTGGCCGCGTACTCAAGAAAATCGACTTCATCAACGTCAATCTTATTTCCAAGACAGATGCTCCTGGAAAAACCGAATCTTTGTGTCGATTGTGCGGCGAGTGCATCCACATATGCACCTGTAAAAATCCCAGTCTGGCTCGCAATGGCAACTGGGCCAGCTGGCCATTTTGGGAATGGTACGAAGCTACCCACGAGTTTATTCGGAGCACTGACCAGACCAACCGAGTTTGGACCGACTACACGCATGGCACTTTCACGGATGATAGCTGTTAGTGCGTCTTGCGCTTTACTGCCGGCCTTACCGATTTCTCCAAAACCCGCTGTCACGATTGTGACTGCCTTCGCTTGTCGGATCGCGCAGTCTTGCAGCACGGTTTTCACGTGTTCATTAGCAACAACCACAATCACGAGATCGGGTGGCTCTGGAAGATCTCGTACCGACGCATAGCATCGGCAATTAAGAATCTGTTTGGCGCGTGGATTGACAGGGTACACGCGTCCGGAGAATCCCCCATCTACAATGTTCTTAAGAATAAAATACCCACTCTTGCTCTTACTGGCCGAGGCTCCAACAATGGCAACCGATCGTGGTGCAAACAAAGCTTTCAGTGGTTTAGACAGCGCTTCACGTTTTCTTGAGTGACTAGATTGCCCGATGTGCCTTGACTTCCAGTTTCGGCGATCCGGCGCCTTCCTATCCGAGGGGCTTCGTGTCAGAAGGGCCATCGCGTCTACGGCGACGGCGCCTTGGGCGTTGACCAACATTGGGTTGATATCAAGTTCTTGCAACTGGTCAGGAAACCGTGCAACAAGTGTCGATAAACGCGACAAGGCAGTCACGATGCTGCGTTTATCCACTCGGGGCAATCCACGAAAGCCATTGAGGAGAGGGGCAGACTTAATTTCAGCAACCATACTTTGAGCGTCCTGCCGCGTGATTGGGATAAGGCGGCAGACCGTATCATCCAGCGCTTCGACATAGATACCTCCCAATCCAAAGACGATGACGGACCCGAACTGGGGATCCGTGGTGGCGCCAAGTATTACCTCAATTCCCTCAAGTTGTTGTTGTACTAGAATGCCCTCGATCGAGATTCGGCTGCTCCGAGCGCGAACGTCTTTGAGTATCGAGTGGTAAGCGTTCCGAACCGCGTTTCGTGAATGCAAATTAAGTCGAACTCCGCCGATATCGGATTTGTGGGGAAGGTCTGGTGAAACCACTTTAAGAACGACGGGGAAGCCGATTTGCCCGGCGACTCGCATAGCGTCGCGGGCGTTAGTTACAAGTTGCTCCTTGGGAATCGAGAACCCCGCCAATTTCAGAATCGCCTTAGTTTCAGGCTCAGTCAGATTCCGGCGACCGTTCCGACGAGCGGATGCGAGTAGCGTCTCGATCGCTTTAAATTTGATCGAGGTAGCCACCGCCATTTAACCTTTTCGCATTTTTTCTGCCGCGACTTGAACGGACTCTACGATACTTTGATAGCCAGTGCAGCGACAGAGATTGCCTGAGAGTGCGACTCGGATCTCTTCTTCAGTGTAGTCTTGCCCGTGTTCGAGCAGATCACAAGCAGTCATTAAGAATCCCGGAGTGCAAAAACCACATTGTAAGCCGAATTGTTCTCGGAATGCTTCTTGAAGCGGATGGAGTTTCCCCTGCTTAGAGAGCCCTTCCACCGTACGCAGCTCCACACCGTTAGCTTGCACGGCGAACATGAGGCACGATCGTACAGCCTCATCATTCATGAGAACCGTACACGACCCGCAGATGCCGTGTTCGCAGCCGACATGCGTGCCAGTTAAACGCAGATCCTCACGGAGAAAGTCGACGAGTAATTTCCTCGGCTGCACGTATTCTTCGTAGGTTTCCCCGTTGACAGTGACAGAGATCGGAATCCGCTTACTCATTTTTCAGGTTGATCCTTCCGCGAACGGCATCGTTTTACTGCACGTTGGAGCGCGCGCGTGGTGAGCGCACCAGCTAAATGTTGCCGATAATCGGCAGTCGCGTGGACATCCGACTCAGGCTCAACTTCAGTTGATACCAAGCGACCAGCTTCGTCCAGCGTTGTTTGTGTGAGCGACTTGCCAACAAGAAACGATTCAGCCTGAGTGGCTCGTATCGGCGTGGGGGCCGTACCCGTTATGGCTAAACGAGCGTCCGTGCAACAGTCATTATTGTCAGTGACTATCACCGCAGCTACACCAGCGACAGCAAAGTCACCGTGCCGGCGTGTGAATTCCTCGAACGCCCACCCAGCACCGGATGGAAGCTTCGGTATAATGATTTCGTCGCAGATCTCAACAGGTTCGATTACCGTCGTGAAGAACGTGACAAACAAATCTCTCCAACTAATGGTTCGTTGCCCATTGGGACCTATCAAGCGAACTTCGCCATCTAGTGCTGCGAGTATCGCTGGCAGCTCGGCTGTCGGATCGGCATGGATGATGCTGCCGCCGACCGTTCCCCGCGTCCGGATCGCGGTGTGACCAATTAGTTGAACACCTTCAAGCAATAACCCGTTGCACTGCTGTACTAAAGTTGAAGTTTCAAGATCCCGATGTCGGGTTATCGCGCCGATATGAAGGCGGTCATCTTTCTCATGGATGTATGCCAGATCCTTAATTTGATTGATGTCGACCAAGCACGTCGGACGTACCAGGCGGAAGTTCATCATCGGCACAAGACTTTGCCCACCGGCGAGAATTTTGGCATCGTCGCCGTGTTCTTCAAGTAGCGCCACAGCCTCGTTAACTGTGGTTGGCGCAAAGTAGTCAAAAGAGACTGGTTTCATGCCGTGGTTTCCGGTTTCAACGATTGTTCAATATTGACCAATAATTCTCGCATGAGTTGTTTGGCGATCCCGCTCACAAAGCGCTGTCCAACTGATGCAATTAATCCACCCACTTGGACGTCAGCATCGATGACTAGACGGGTAACATTGTCATCTTCTACCTGCAGTTTCATAAGAGCCTTACCGCGCACGAAACCTGGCGCAGCACTCCCCTCTACAGCTAGCGTGTACTGCGCCGGTTCTTGTTTGTCAGCGATCTGTACGGTGCCTTTATAGGTCCCTTTAATGGCCCCAATCCCAATCTGCATTGTGGCAGCGAAACGATCGGG
>DODG01000400.1 GCA_003509065.1 Acidobacteriota bacterium | reverse complement strand
CCCTCTCGATCGATTGTTCTCGTAACACACTACCAGCGACTTCTTAACTACATCATTCCAGACTATGTGCACGTACTCTCGGGTGGCCGCATTGTGAAATCTGGTAAAAAAGAACTGGCACTTGAGTTAGAAGAAAAGGGCTATGGTTGGATCGAAAATGAGACGGCGGAAATAGGAGCATAGGGCACGTGTCAACAGAACCGTCCGTCAATCTAGATACGTATCTCGCTCAGTTCGAGTCGCTGCAGAGCACTCGGGAAGCACCAGCGGGCATACGGCAGATGCGTCAAGAGGCAATGACGCACTTTAGTCAGTTGGGGTTTCCAACGACTCGATTAGAAGACTGGCGATTCACCAATGTGGAGCGAATTGCCAAATCCCAATTCAAACTTGCTGAGGAAGCTACAGTTGGCACAGCACAATTTGAGGCATTTTCCTTCTCGACTCTCTCAGGCCCACGACTGATTTTTGTGAATGGTCGGTTTGCACCAGCGCTATCGAACACCGATGGGGCAACACAGACTGGTGTCACCGTGGAAAATCTAAGTCATGCACTAACTAAAAAATCGGTGCAGGTGGAACCACATCTGGCCCAGCTCACCTCATACCGCGATCGTGCCTTCCCGGCACTGAACACGGCCCTGTGGCAGGATGGCGCCTTTGTATCGGTACCAAACAACACGACCTTGAACGAGCCGATTCACTTACTCTTTATATCGACCGCTCCGAGCAAAGCTGCGGCAACCTACCCGCGTGTCCTCATTGTACTTGGTGAAAATAGTCGGTCGACGGTGATTGAGGAATACGTCAGCGTAAACGACTCTCCGCACTTCACCAACGCTGTCACTGAAATTGATATCGGTCCAAGTAGTACCCTGGAGCACTATAAGGTGCTGTCAGAAAATCTGGCTGCTTATCATGTTGCCAGCTCCAACCTGCGACTTGGACGAGATAGCACGACTAGGTCCACTTCCGTGACGCTGGGTGGGAGGCTTGTTAGAAATGACATTGGCGCGCTCCTAAGAGGGGAAGGCGCCGAATGCACATTAAACGGGCTTTATCTGGCTAACAGCGACCAACTCGTCGATAGTCACACGACGATAGACCACGCCGTGCCACACTGTAACAGTCATGAACTTTACAAGGGAGTACTAAACGGCCACGGACGGTCGGTTTTTAACGGCAAGATTATCGTTCGAATTGATGCCCAAAAAACTGATGCCAAGCAGACAAATCAGGCGCTGCTCCTCTCCGAGGATGCGCAAATTAATACAAAACCAGAATTAGAAATCTTCGCAGATGACGTCAAGTGCACACACGGCGCGACCGTTGGGCAGCTGGATGACGACGCCCTGTTCTATCTTCGCGCACGAGGCCTCGACGAAGCCCAGGCCCGCCACGTCTTGATTCATGCTTTTGCCAACGATGTTCTCAGCCGAATTTCGCTCGACTCTCTTCGCACTTATTTGGAGACCGCCTTACTGAAACAATTGCCCATGGCAGTCTTGGGGGCAAGAGTGTGAATCCTCGTAAGAGTGCGTCTTCGACATCAGCATTTGACGTTGAACGTGTCCGCGCTGATTTTCCGATCTTGGAGCGGGAAGTGCATGGGCAGCAATTAGTCTATCTCGACAACGCCGCTACCACACAAAAGCCTCAGCCTGTCATTGATGTCCTAAATCGTTACTACAGCACAGAGAATGCCAACATTCACCGAGGCGTCCACTACTTGAGCGAGTATTCAACAAAATCGCATGACACGGCTCGAACAGTGGTGCAACGTTTTATAAACGCACGATCATCGAGCGAGATTATCTTCACCCGTAATGCGACTGAAGGTATTAATCTCATTGCCCAAACCTACGGGCGTCAGCACGCAAAACCCGGAGATGAAATCGTCATCACGACTATGGAGCATCACTCTAACATCGTGCCATGGCAACTGCTCTGCGAACAGACGGGCGCTTGCCTTCGCGTCGCACCAATCGACGACACCGGTGAACTTCAGCTGGACGAGTTTGAAGCGTTACTTGGCCCCCGCACGAAATTGGTGTCGATTGTCCATCTTTCGAATTCGCTCGGAACTATCAATCCGGTCAAGAAGATTATCGACCTGGCACATCAACAAGACATTCCAGTACTGGTCGATGGTGCTCAGTCGGCGTACCACATGCCTATTGACGTGCAAGCGCTGGATTGTGACTTCTTTGTGTTAACCGGTCATAAAATATATGGCCCGACTGGAATCGGAGTTCTGTACGGCAAGAGTGAACTCTTAGATACCATGCCGCCCTACCAAGGTGGTGGCGACATGATCAATTCAGTTACCTTTGCAAAGACTACCTACAGCGAATTACCGCACAAATTCGAAGCGGGCACACCTCACATCGCTGGCGCGATTGGTTTAGGGGCCGCAATCGAATATGTCAACAGCGTTGGTTTGGACGTAATCGCAGCACACGAGGGAGAATTACTCGCTTACGGAACTGAGGCATTAACGAGTATTAAAGGCCTCCGCATGATTGGCACCGCGCGCGAGAAAGCGAGTATCCTGTCTTTTGTGCTTGAGGGCGTCCACCCTCATGACATCGGGACCATCGTGGATCAAGAAGGCGTTGCAATTCGTACTGGTCACCACTGCACGCAGCCGGTTATGGATCGTTTTAGTGTTGCAGCGACAGCACGTGCGTCGATTGCGATGTATAACACGCGGTATGAGATAGATGCACTCGTTAAGGCGCTCGAAAAAGCACGTGGGGTGTTTGCGTGAACCTAGATCTGCGCGACCTGTACCAAGAAGTCATCCTCGATCACAATAAGCGGCCGAGAAATTTCGGTGTTCTGGAGGAGGCCGATCGAACTGCTGAAGGATACAACCCACTGTGTGGAGATAAACTGACGCTTTATTTACAATTCGACGGCGAAGTGATTCGCGACGTGCGATTCGATGGTTCCGGATGTGCTATTTCGAAAGCGTCAGCCTCGTTGATGACTGAAAGCATCAAAGGAAAGTCCCTAAAAGAGGTCGAGACGCTCTTTGAAAGATTTCAAGGTATGGTAACAGCCGACAGTGACACGTTGCCAAATACGGACCAACTCGGAAAACTGTCTGTGTTTGCCGGTGTACGAGAATACCCGGCACGTGTGAAATGTGCTGTGCTAGCGTGGCATACTTTGAGATCCGCTTTCAGGCCCGAACACAAGGTTGCAACAACTGAATAACGACAGGAGTACATGAACGATGGGGATCTTAAATCTCAATTCGGATTCGATGCTCAATGCGGAACAACCTGATACGCCAGAAACAGCGGTGAATTCCGATGCCGTGGCCGCGGCATCAACTCAGGATCTACCATCACCGGAGCCATCTCCAACGCCCAGTGACGATCCTTTAATGACCCTCAAGTTAAAGCCGCGCATCATTGAAGCTATCTCGAAAGTGTACGATCCAGAAATTCCCGTCAATATCTATGAGCTTGGATTGATTTACGACATCCGGATCAACGCTGATGCGGTAGTCAAGGTACAGATGACACTCACAGCACCGAATTGTCCGGCGGCTCAAATCTTACCCGAGCAAGTCACAACCGCGGTGAAGGAAGTGACTGATGTCACTGATGCCACAGTTGAAGTGGTTTGGGAACCACCTTGGGATCAAACAAAGATGTCGGACGCGGCCAAGCTCCAACTCGGACTTCTCTAAGAACCGCAGGAAACGTGAAGAGGCTCAAACAGCACTTTGTCTATTCGTTAGTGTGTGGACTAATAGTCACTGGTGCAGCTTGCGCAACACAGAGTGAGACACAGCTTGTCATTCTTGCTACCAGCACAAGTGTCAGCAATAGTGGCCTACTTGACGTACTGTTACCCGCCTTTGAGCAGATATCTGGTGCGCGGATCGATGGCCATCTCGTAGGTAGTGGCCTGGCGCTGCAGATGTTGGATCGTGAACAAGCCGACCTGGTGATTAGTCATGCGCCAACCATGGAAGCAAGCTTTCTCGCGAAGCACCCTGAGTGGTCATACAAGAAACTAATGTACAACCAATTTTTACTGGTTGGACCGCGCGACGATCCAGCAAACGTCCTGTCTGCGCCGTCCATTGAAGCCGCAATGCAGCAAATCGTTGAGCGCAGAGCGCGTTTCGTTTCACGAGGTGACGAATCCGGCACCCACACCCGCGAGCAGCAATTGTTCACGCTAGCCGGTGTGACTCCATCTGCAGATCAACTAGTTATTACGGGACAGGGCCAGGGTCGAAGTCTGCGTATGGCAAGCGAGATAGAAGCCTATATGCTCACGGACGATTCGACGTTTGCACGCGCACAAGATGCTCTAGATCTGCAGCCCGTTTTTCAAGGAGGACCGCACCTCTTGAACACGTATGCAGTCATCATGAACACCGAAGACCCGCATCAAGAATCGCGAGAACTAATAAAACATCTGTTCGAGTGGCTGACGGACGGTGGCGGGCGAACAGTAGTTGCGGAGTTCAAGGTGAATTCAAGTCTAGTTGGCTTCAGTGTATGGCCCATGGATAAGCCCCGTGACCAGCCAAGTGCTTCACCATATTGAAAACCACATTTTTCGGTAGCACACTCCTTGTGCACTGTTGAGTAAGTGCCAACTGACAGGTATTACGCTAGAATCACGGCAGTGTGAGCGTGAACAATCGAAAGCGGGTGCGTGGCAGAGACCAACCAACGTCCACTGGTCGCGGCCTCTTACTATTCGTTGTGCTTGTACCGCTGCTGGTCTACGGCCAGAGTGTCCAATATGATTACGTTCAGGCAGACGACGCGGATCTCGTTCTCAAGAACCGCTTATTTATCAGTCAGTTAGGAAATATTCCAAACACTTTCACGCGCAGCTATTTCGAAGTCGACGGCGAACTTAATGACCAAAAGACTTACTATCGACCCTTAGTTATTTCTTCATTGATCCTGGACACTCAACTCGGCAGTGGTGAAGCCACGGTGTATCACGTGACCAACAGATCGGAAGAGCGTCGTGTAGGGAAAGAGTGTAGATCTCGGTGGTCGCCG
>DODG01000310.1 GCA_003509065.1 Acidobacteriota bacterium | reverse complement strand
ATTTCAACATGAATAAACGTAAAGAACGCACCTCGTTTATCAACCCACTCAAGCCATCCACGTGAAATTTCCTCAAGGTCATTATCCGTGGCAATTCCGTAATCCAATGCACGCCTGCCGAGTTCAGAATGCAAAATACGCTCAGCCCATTGCTCTCCCCACCATTTCAAACCATTTTGATCTGAAAACGCCCAAGTCGAAGTGGTCACATCCAAATCAGAAAACTCAGCCTTGATAAACCATTCCTTCAGTCGCCGACCTGCGCAGTCATCACCACCGTTGCGCGCAGCAACGCGGCTATAAACGTCTAAAAAGGCCGAAAGCCGTTCATCTGGTGGCCACAATACGGCAGTTCCCCAATCAACTTCTCGCGCGGCACAGATCCCTCCAGATTTTAGAACCCGCTTAGCCTCAGATAATGCCTTCACAGGCTCATATAAATGCTGCAGCACCTGATGGGCATAGACGGCGTCAAAGGTTTCAGGCTCATACCCTGTGTCATAGATGCTTTTGACCTCGAATCTAACATTCTGTGTACCTTTTTCATTTGCCCCAACACGAGCCTGATCAATCACCACACGCGAGTTATCTATACCTACTACAGAACCATCAGGAAGTAGATGCTCTGCAAGATCTAAGGTGATTGTTCCCGGGCCACAACCAAAATCTAACAAATGCATCGGGGATTTAAGTCGAGGTAACACAAAAGATGCAGCATCACTAGCTCTCCTGGCTGAATGAGCATTTACTACTGATCGGTCATGCCCATGTGTGTACTTTTCGAAATTCAAAGATGCAATTGATCCAATTAAAGATTTGCCAGCAACATCATTGCCTGTGAAACATCGACAACCCAAGGACCATCGGTGCTCAACTGAGCATGGACCTTTTGATTCGGCAAAAGCTCGACCTCACGCTCACCATCCAGAGCAATCGTACCCTTATGCAAGTCAATCTCGATTTGTTCACCCGGCATTATCTTTCGCCAGTCCATAATATCGACGTCCGATACCGTACCTGGTGCAACCGGCGCTCTGACTGTAGTAGCGTTCGAACCTGGTTTACCATCCATCCGTATATACAGACCATACTGATCGTCAATAGAAACCGGGGTAAGCCTTGACCCTATAGAAGAGAGCCCTATGCTCGCAGGCTCTGCACGTGTTAAAAACATAGCGTGTAAAGTGCTTGTATCCCAAACAGCACGAGCACCGACGAACATTTGAGTGGAAACAGCAGCATCCACCAGCGCATCGTCATATAACTCGCTATCTACGTAAATATCTATCCGCTTAGATCGCCGGCACACGTCATCACGTGTTAATACTCCCGTAGCTACTGAACCCGCCGCGATACCGGCAAGGGTTCCTTCTGTGTTAGCTGGAAAAACATTATTCGTGCCAGTAGAAATAGGAACCAAGGGCACGTCAAGACAACCTTTGGAAACGACTCTGTTAGTACCGTCACCTCCGAGCGTAACAATACAATCCACACCTCGTTGAACCATCACTTTTGCAGCATTCGTAGAAGCTCCCTGATGATCAGCTGTGGGCATATCAACAAACTCTATTGCTATTTCACCTTCAACATCTGCTGATGCTGGACGCGATAGTCCAGAGTGATCTGGCATTATCAGGATTCGATCAGTCCCTGTAGAAACAACCCCGGCAAAAACACGACGAAGAATATTCGCCTTTTCTTGATTTGAAACTACTCGACCGTGTGCAACAAGTCGACGTATGTCTTTCCCGGCCATCGGGTTGGCAATAATTCCGACGGTACTCAATTAACCAATTCCTCTAGCATCGAATAACGTTTAAGCCTTCATCCAGCCTGGGTCACTCAACAACCTAGCTATCGCCTGTATGAATTCCGCAGCAGGAGCTCCATCCCATGCCCTATGATCAAAACTCAGACTCAGATTTGCAATAGAACGAACTACAATTTCCCCGTCAACTACTACAGGAGTTTCCTGAACCGTTCCAACACCGAGTATTCCTATCTCGGGTGGGTTCAACAATGGGTTAAACGTATCAATACCGTAAGAACTTAAATTTGTGATAGAAAAAGTGCCGTGTGTCATCTCATCAATGGAGAGGCTATTCGCTTTGGCTTTTCGAGCTAAGTCACGAACGTTTTGGGCAATTTCCAATAGTGATTTCTCGTCGGCATTCTTGACAACCGGGACCAGGAGACCTTCAGATACAGCCATAGCAATCCCGACATTGATTTCATCTAAGATCCGGACCTCATCGCCAATTAAATGCGCGTTGGCATTAGGAGCTTCTTTAAGTGCTCTCGCTGTTGCCGCGATAACCAGATCTTGATATTGAGGACGTATCTTGTGGGGTCGCCAATCTCCAACCAACTCACGCTGATACCCAATCGCATCAGTCACATCAGCGGTTGTAGAAAGTGTCACAGTAGGAATATTTGTGCTCTCAGACATGCGACGAGCGATTGTGCCACGCAAACCCGACAAGGTAATTGTCTCCCTAACCGGGACAACTGACTCCACCAAAGTAGTACTCCCAAGCCCCCCTGAACTAATGACTTCCGCCGCGGATTTGACATCTTC
>DODG01000009.1 GCA_003509065.1 Acidobacteriota bacterium | reverse complement strand
CCTGCAGCGTTTCCGTCAGTAGCTTCTGAGAGGGCGAGACAATTTGCATCATTGCCGAAACGGAGCGGTCGCTCCAGTAGGCGTGAGAGGTCTTTAGCAAGTGGCTTGCCGTTTAAACACGTGGAATTTGAGTTCTTGATTAATCCAGTAGCTGGAGAAATGGCCCCAGGTGTACCAACACCTACCGTGCAGGTTGCGTCGATCTCCTTTTCGATAGATGTTACAAGTGTCGCGATCGCCTGTAGGACATCTTGATAATTGTCTTTGGGCGTAGGCACCCGTTGACGTAATAGCACGGTGCCTCTATCCACAAGGGCAATCCCTTCTATTTTTGTTCCGCCGAGATCGATACCAATACGTGCGTTGGCCACTAGAGTTCGCAAAGATAACAAAAATAATGATTAGCGAGGTGCTTATTCACGCCTTGCGGTTCCTAAAATTTTGCTTTCCGTTCGATCTGTTGAGCGAAGACTTCAGGATCAGTTGTTGGCAGATCGCAGATTCGATTTTCGCAGACGTAAGCTGTAGCCTGGCCGTCACGGGCAAACTTACCCTCAACTAGTGGAATGAGAGTCGCGTGGTCGTTAAAGGTGTCGCCTTCGGCAACCACACTTAACACACGATTTGGTAGAAAGGTCTTCCGTAATTTCGCAAGAAACGGTGCGGCCTCATCACGTGATTGAGGTGTAATGATAATAATTTCCTTTGGTACATCACTGTGGAAGTCAACCGCAAGTAACATCTCCGCTAGAGCCACAGGCGTCCGCGACAGAGTGCCATCGAACGCACGTAGACTCCGTTCAGCCCGTTGCCGGTAACGGTCGTCCGTAGTGAATTCATGCAGGCGCATCAGGTTAAGGAGTTGTACGGAATTCCCTGATGGTTCAGCGCCGTCAAAATTTGGTTTTTCACGTGCCAGCAAGGTTTCATGGTCGTCGCTCGTCATGAAGAATCCACCGTCTTCATCTTCGAAATGACTTTCCAGCACACGGTCGAGCGCAAATGCATTCTCGAGCCAACGTGACTCACTTGTGGCTTCGTACAGATCAAGAAGTCCAGCTATGAGAAATGCGTAGTCGTCTAGGTATGCGTTGATGCGAGCTTGACCACTGGCATGAGTACGACGCAATTGTCCATCGACGCGCGAATGAGTCAATAGAAAATTAGCAGCCGCGGCAGCTCGTTCTGCGTAGTCTGGCCGATCGAGGATCAAAGAGGCCTGGGCGAAGGCTGAGATCATCAAGCCGTTCCAGGAGGTCAGAACTTTATTGTCTCGTAGTGGCGCTGGTCTGGTGGTTCGTGTTTTGTACAGTGTTTCGCGGGCCGTCTTGAGTAATGACTCCGCATGTTCGAGTGGAATGTTGAGTTCCTCCGCCACTTCTAACAGTGGCCGAGGCGTATTCAGAATATTTCGACCTTCGAAATTCCCGGCAGCAGTAACGTTGTAGTATGCAGAAACTAATTGAGCCTGTTCTTTAGGTAACGCTGAGCTTAATTCGTCTGGGGTCCATGTGAAAAACCACCCCTCTTCGCGCTCTCCACTTGGTCCAAGACTGTCGGCGTCAGTGGCTGAATAAAATCCACCATCTGGTGAACTCATGTCACGTTCGACATAGCGCAATATGTCCTGTGCCACAGCTTTGAAGCCCTCGACGCCAGTCGCTTGATAGGCTTCCAGATATGCTGTAACGAGGAGCGCGTTGTCATAGAGCATTTTTTCAAAGTGTGGTACCAGCCACTGGGGATCGGTGGCATAACGATGAAAGCCTCCGCCCACATGGTCGTACATTCCACCGCTTGCCATCTTTTCCAGTGTATGTGTGGCCATATGTAAGGCTTGTTCGTCGTTCGTACGTCGGTAATGGCGGAGCAGAAGACGAATGGAGAGGCTGCTGGGGAATTTCTGAGCACCTTGCAACCCTCCGTAGGTGGCATCGAATCCTTGGTCGTAGGCTGCAACAGCAGCATCGATTGTACTTGTGTCGGCTAAGCCTCGCTCACCCGGCGGGGGTATTAATCGCTCGGAGACTCGTTTAGTGATTTCTGCAGAGGCCGCCAGGACTCGATCAGGTTGGCTGTCATAGGCTGCCTTCAGTTGCTTCAGCATTGTCAGAAAGCCGATGCGGGCACCACGGTCACCATCGCGAGCAGGAATGTAGGTTGCACCCGAAAAGGCTTCCCGATCAGGTGTCAGCCAAACCGTCATCGGCCATCCACCTCGACCAGTGAGCATTTGCACGACGTTCATGTACACCGCATCGATATCTGGGCGCTCTTCCCGGTCCACCTTGATGGCAATGTAATGTTCGTTCATGTACTGCGCGATTTCTTCGTCTTCGAATGATTCTTCCTCCATTACATGGCACCAATGACAAGTTGAATAACCAATCGAAAGAAGTACCGGTCGCCCGAGTTTGCGCGCCTGTTCGAATGCTTCATCACCCCACGGAAACCAATTCATCGGATTATGAGCGTGTTGTCGCAGGTAGGGGCTCGTTTCGAGATACAGCCGGTTTGTATACTTCGGTGTTTTGTCGTCATTTAGGTGACGTGTGCGTGGTGTGTAATCCGCATCGCGCGCCACCCATGCTGTTTCGAGCGATGCAACCAATTCGCTGTCGAAAGGTAAAGCTCCTGGAAGTTGACCGGTCATGACATCCTGACTTCCGTGTGCGTGCACGGACGAGAAGCGATTATGACCCCAGCTGCAGTTCAGCAATAAAAGTGCTAGCAGGGATATCGACCAAGACCACCGGCGGGTCCACCGCCACGCCTGGGTTCCACGCATTAAGTTATTATGGCCTAAGTAGGGCCGAATAAAAGACCTGGCCGTGGTGTTTAGTTTGGATACAAATTTAGGAACCGGTTGACTCTTTCGCTGAGGGGCCAGAGAATTGTCTGCACGAGATTGCGTAATAGAATGCTAAAGGAGCTTTTCCATGACAAAGGCTGGTCGAATTTTCGTCTCATACGGAATTTCCATAA
>DODG01000212.1:553-2920 GCA_003509065.1 Acidobacteriota bacterium | reverse complement strand
TTCCCGGTACCCACGCAAGTACGGTCAGTTCGGATAACTTTGGTGGTGGTCAACGGATCGGGCGCTTTTTACTTCGGGGCGGTCACGAAAGAATTGCGTACATTGCAGGTCAGGAAGAGTCTTCAACCAACCGGGATCGCGAGGGCGGGTTTCTGTCCGCGCTCCAGGAAGCAAAGTACGAATGTTGGAAAAGGGAAGTGGGTAATTACGATTTCGAAGAGGCTGCCGATGCGACCCGGCGACTGATGTCGGGCAGCGAAGTGCCGGATGCGATCTTTGTTGCCAGCGACGCTATGGCAATTTCGGTCATCGACACACTGCGTAACGAATATGATATGCAGATACCTGACGACATATCAGTCGTTGGGTACGACAATATTCCTCAAGCGGCTTGGGCAGCATACAGCCTGACTACTGTGGAACAGCAGTTCACTGCCATGATTCGGATTGCGGTACAGACATTGTTGCGACAGATCCAGGCAGATCAAGTGACATCGGAATCGTTTGTATTACCGTGCGATTTGGTGATACGAGGTTCGGCTCGAATTCCGCCGAACCTGGTCATCGAGAATACACACGTAATCTCAGGCTTGAATGATTGAACTGACTGACATTGTTGCGTTATGAACCGCTCAAAGCTCACGCTCTCAGATGTTTTATCTGCATGGTGTACAAACTAAGGCAGATGCTATTTAAAGATATGCGCTGATCGCAGTTCGCCAGATCGTCAGTGGCTTAGTCGCCGGAGTTCTGAAGAGTGAATGACATAGCATCGACCGTCAAATTGACTTACGAATGGATGATTTTCTGCGTACGCTCAAGAATATCGATTCCCTGCTGTTGTAACCACCAGGGCAGATCAATGAAAACCCAGTTTTCCGCCAGCTTGTCTCCTTCTCGGCGATAGATATCCACAACCCGCATGTCGGCCGGAGTATCACTGGCCGGCAGTCCGAGAAATCCTCCGGCTGGGGTATTGGTCAAGTTGGGCCAGCCAAAAAAGCCCGCGTAGTTTCCCTCCGCCAAACGACACAGGTGACCGTTGAAAATTTTATTCTTGAGACCGCTTCTAAAAGGGTATTGATGCTGCTCCTGGTAACGGGGAATGGTATAAGTGGCTCCAATTCCAGCAGGGCCGTACCAGATCATGTCTTCACACCACGTTTTGGCGAGTAACGACGGGGGTGGATAGTCATCACCGCTTACGTTGAGGCCTTCAAGGTCTTGGCACATTCGGTTGACCAGTTTTAAAGTCTTAGTGGATTCACTGGGATCTTGTGGAGCCAGCAATATTCCATCATGAGTTCTTGGTCCCGGATAGATGAAAGAGGCGCCGGTCTGTGGTGGAAGCGGGTGAATCCCCAACTGGTGCATGACTCCAATGAGATCGCAGAAAAAACCGCTGCGCACCAATTTTCCATTTTGAATGCAATTGAAGTCGGCATAGCGAAGAAACGTCATTTTCCGATTAGCCGGAATGCCAAGCCAGTTGCCATCGAGAAGGCCCACAAAGTGCCCCATGCTGATCACCCAGTCGGTGTTATCGATCTCGCTGGTGCCCGCAAAAAATACATCTTGGCGACGCTGCACATGGGACCAGGCGGAAAGAAAAGGGCGCCAGAAGGCTTCTGCAATGGCTTCGCCGCCACGCTGCTCGTTAAACGGATAGACGCCATACCAGTCAATGTCTGAAGACACGTATTCCTGAATGACGTTCCCGACGGTATCTGCGTTGGCGCTCTCGAGTTCCCGGTAATAATTCAGAATCAGGGCTTTGTGTTCTTGATAGCGTTCCATGTGCTAGAAAAGTGAGGCAATTGGGCGTCAAACAGCTTACGTAAATTGGGTTCTTGGTGAAGAAACAGTATTGCACACGTAACCAATCTATTTTACACTTTGGCTAAGCGTTTGCATACGTATGCGAAACGAGCTGTCAAGGGAATTTATGGCTCAAATTCAACTTCGAAATTTGACTAAGCAATGGGGCGACGTGGTAGGTGTCCGTAATTTCAATCTGGACATCGAAGACAAGGAGTTCATCGTGCTTCTCGGTCCTTCCGGTTGCGGTAAGACCACCACCATGCGTTTGGTGGCGGGGCTCGAGGAGCCGACCGCAGGCGACATTCATCTGGGTGGCCGGCGCATCAATGATTTGGAGCCAAAGGATCGTGATGTTGCGATGGTGTTTCAGAACTATGGGCTGTATCCCACCATGACTGTGCGCGAGAACATCCGTTTTCCGTTGAAAGTGCGAAAGGTGCCAAAGGAAAAACATGACGAAATGATTAACGGTGCCGCCCGCATGGTTGAGCTCGGCGATCTACTCGATCGATTGCCAAAAGAGCTCTCGGGTGGTCAGCGCCAAAG
>DODG01000212.1:0-207 GCA_003509065.1 Acidobacteriota bacterium | reverse complement strand
GCACTGGCAAGATCGATTGTTCGAAAACCGACTGTTTTTCTTATGGATGAACCGTTATCTAATCTGGATGCCAAGTTGCGGGTTTCAACCCGCGCGCAAATCAAAAATTTGCAGCATGAACTCGAGGTTACGACTATCTACGTAACCCACGATCAGATCGAAGCCATGACTCTGGCAGATCGTGTGGTGGTGATGTCAGAAGGGGAA
>DODG01000420.1 GCA_003509065.1 Acidobacteriota bacterium | reverse complement strand
TTTCCAGTTCCGAGTAAGGCCTGATCTTTAACCAAAAATGGCGTTGCTGTCTCAATGTAACCGTGTTCGTGTGTATGGAGTGCCAACATAAAATTAATGAGAGCGCGGTTGAGTCTGGCACCGTCACCAAACAGCACCGCGAAGCGTGAACCCGACATCTTTGCTGCGCGCTCGAAATCGAGCACGCCCAATGCCGGCCCGAGATCCCAATGGGCCTTCGGTGTGAAGCTAAACTGTCTTGGGTCCCCCCAGCGACTGATTTCCTGATTATCGGTTTCCTCTGCACCGGGCGGCACACTAGCATGGGGGATATTTGGCAGTTGGAGCAGGAGATCGCGGTACTCTTGTTCGACCTTCTTAAGTTTTTCTTCTTGCTTTTTGATCTCGTTGCCGTATGTTTGGCCTTGTTTCAGGAGCGCAGCTGCATCCTCCCCTGCCGATTTGGCAGCCGCAATCTTGGCACTCAATTCCTTGCGAAGACGTCTCGCCGTCTCAAGTTCTGGAATAATAGACAAGCGCTCAGCGCCATACCGCTTGAGAGAGGCAAACTCGTCTTGTAGCTTTGCGGCGCGTACGCCTAATTGGGCTTTAGTTTCATCGAGCTGATTTTTGACTAGTATTGGATCGAGCATGACGCCATTGTAAATCGTTTATTCTAGAAGCAAAACCTGAGGTACCATGCCAGCCGAGGAGGCACGTGTGACAGTCCAGATTCGTAAAGCTGTGTTTCCGGCAGCCGGGCTTGGGTCTAGGTTTCTACCGGCGACTAAAGCACAGCCAAAAGAAATGTTGCCGCTGGTCGATAAACCTATTATCCAGTACGGCGTAGAAGAAGCACTTGCGTCAGGTGCTGACCAGATTATTGTGGTTGCTGGTAAGTACCAGCATGTTATAGAGGCCCACTTCACTCCCAATAAACCACTGGAAGACTTTTTAGAGTCCCAAGGCAAGATTGACCTTTTGGCCGAATTACGTGCAGTCCCCTGTCCTGCAGCATTCACATCGGTCCTGGAGGCTACGCCCCTAGGACTTGGTCACGCAGTTCTCGCGGCACGGGAGGCGGTCGGCGACGAACCATTTATCGTCATTTTGAGCGATGACGTGATTGACGCGCAACCTCCCGCGACGCGCCAACTCATTAATGTGTACAACGATCTCCAGAGTCCTGTGCTCGCTGTCGAACGCCTCCCGGCTGATCAACTTAGCCATTACGGTGTTATCGATGCCGAACAGATTCGAGACCGAGTGTATAAGATTCGCGATTTGATCGAGAAACCGAAGAGCGACGAAGCCCCGTCTGACCTCGCTATCATCGGACGATACGTGTTGACTCCGAATATTTTTCCAATCATTGACACGACGCAACCAGACACCAAGGGCGAAATTCAGCTCACCGATGCCCTCCGTGAGTTGTTGCGTACTCAACCAATCTATGCCTATGAAATTAATGGTGTTCGGCACGACACTGGCAATAAACCTGGATTTCTCCGCGCAACCAACTATTTCGCCCAGCGACAATCCGATCTTGACGGAGCTTTTTGAAAGCCTGTCCTTACCTAGAAGGCTTCTTTGAGGAGGCTTTTTCGGCTGAGGAAGCCCCGGATGATGCTGAATTAGACTTGGTTGACTGAGTCGATGTCTTACTAGTCGCTTTGCCTGAGTCTCCACCAGTGCTTGTCCCTGACGCTGCCTTGTCCTGCGAACCTTTCGCCGGAGCGGGTTTTGAACCTGCAGAATCTTTTTTTGCGTAGTCAGTTACGTACCAGCCACTGCCCTTAAACCGAATGGCGGGCGCAGACATGAGTTTGCGGACTGAGCCTCCGCATTTCAAACAGGTGGTCACTGGCGGATCGGCCAATTTACGGATTAATTCAAATTGGAGACCGCACTTGTCACATTTGTATTCGTAAAGAGGCATTTCTTAATTTGTTGATAATTTCCTGATCGTAGTGGGATGCTCTCAGAATTGTCAACGACACAACACCTGTGGGAAAGGTTTAATCCAATAGGTTTCCATCGTTCTCGCCAAGCATTAGTTTCCGGTGCATCCAAAATGGCACGGCCCCATTGGACAACACTGTGTCGTGGAAGTCTTTCAGAGAATAGCCCGCTGGGCGATGAGCTTCATAATCCGTGCGCAACCTTAGCAACATCAACTTACCTACAGCGTACACGATATAACTTGGATCAAAGGTGCCTCGCTCCGCCTCCTGACGCGCGTTCCCTTCTTCAAGAAAAGCCTCATCGCGAAAAAACCGGACCCCCTGCTCCACCGAATAGTCCTCCGCGTGTAGCTTGATACCCACGACAAGCCGCGCGAGTCTAATCAGAGCTTCGGCAAGTTGCCCCAAGCGAATATGGTCATCGCCTCGACCGAATCCCGCATCTATCATCATCTCTTCGCAATAGTGCGCCCAACCCTCAATAAAAGACGTCGCTGAAAACAAGGTTGATTTGCGGGATTTCGATTTAACCTGCCTCAAGTGCTGGAAGTGCAAAAAGTGCCCTGGAACGGCTTCGTGAATCGACACACACCAAAGCGCACCGTGGGAAAAATCTCGAAGGTGTGCATTTTGACGATCCGCAGGCCAGTTCGGGTCGGCGGCAGTAATGTAATAGTATGCGCGATCTGGGTTTAATTCGAATGGCCCAGGTGTCCACATGCTGGCAAACGTCCATCGGAAAAACTCTGGAGTTGGCGCAACAACGAGGGATTCGCCTTGCGGGATCGAGACAATAGCGTTTCGCTCAACGAACTTAGATAATTCCTCGACTTGTTGACTGACAACCGGCACAAGTTCAGCGTTACTTGGATGATCGTCTTTCACGCGACTCCACGCATCGTGAGGATCTTTGCCGTTTAGGCGGCCCGCAACGCGTCGAAATTCTTCTTGCGTTTCGCGTAACTCCCGCATGCCGATGGCCAGTAATTGATCAACCTCTAACGTAATGCCTTCTTCCAGGCGCAACTTTTCTTCGAAATGCTTGCGGCCCAAACGAAAGGAACCTCGGCTTCGCGGCGCTAGGTCATCTCGTAGATATTCAAGGTACCTTTGGATGGTCTGACTTGCTTCTGTCGATGCGTCAGCAAGATCGCCGAGCAAGTGCGGATCGTCGAGTGCAGATAAAGCTTTTGGTAGGTCGCGTTCAATGAACGTTAGCGTTCCTTCAAAAGCTGTTGCTCCGATCTTAACGAAAATACCAGGTGGATCATCAATGTTGGTGCGGGCGGCCTCTATGAATCTCGGAACCTGTCGAAGTTTCGAGAGAATGCGGCGGGCACGCTCTTCGACTGGTGCGTAAGGAAAGAGCATTTGCCCTGCAAGACTCATTGCTAGTGTCTCGGCATATTTACGGGGCTCGCGCTTCCAACTCTGCAATTCTTCTTGCTCAAAGATCCGCCCGCGCACATTATCTTCAAGCATCCGTCGCTCGAGGCGTTCGACAGACGTGAGCCCCTCCGACCCAATAGCTTCAAAACG
>DODG01000139.1 GCA_003509065.1 Acidobacteriota bacterium | reverse complement strand
CTCGATGAGGACACCTTTTCCATTCGCCTATTAGATCCAGACCGGAATCTTCTGTCATTTAATAAAAGTGACCTTTTGGCATACGAGCGTTTAGAGGGCTCTCCAATGGCCAGTTACGAAGACATCCTCAGCGAACAGGAAATTGACGACCTTGTCGCTTACCTGCATTCACTGGGAAGAGGAAGACCATAATGCAATCACGACTCTATAGAACGGTTGGATGCGCCTTGCTTCTCTGGGTTTACCCCGGCTATGCCCAACAACCGTCCACGCCACTTGGCTCACCGGTTACAAGCGAGCGACTTCTAAAAGCAAGTGAAGAGCCAGAAAACTGGCTAATGTACTCCGGCCAGTACAACAGTCAACGGCATAGTCGATTGACTGCAATAGATAAGAGCAACGTCGATCAACTTGAAGTGAAATGGGTCAAGCAACTTGAGACCCTCGCAGATGTCGAAACGACACCACTGGTCGTGGATGGAGTCATGTATCTTACGCAGTCCCCGAGTAATGTCTTTGCTCTAGACGCTTCGACCGGAAGTCAGTTTTGGAGCTATGAACATACGTTGCCAGAAAAATTGTCGCTGTGCTGTGGAAGACAAAATCGGGGTGTGGCGATTCTTGGGGAAACGCTATTCTTGGGAACGCTAGACGCCAAACTTATTGCCCTAGATGCAAAAACAGGTACGGTGCGGTGGGAGACGCAAAGCGCCGACCCGAACACTGGTTATAGTAAAACTGCCGCACCACTCGTGATTGGGGACAAGGTCATCAGTGGCATTGCAGGCGGAGAATACGGCATCCGCGGATTTCTCGATGCCTACGATGCAGAAACCGGCGAACTTGCATGGCGTTTCTACACGATTCCAGGAGAAGGTGAACCACACAATGACACTTGGGAGGATGACTCCTGGAAGACTGGTGGTGCGCCCACGTGGATCACTGGGGCATACGATCCCGAGTTAAATCTTGTGTACTGGGGCACGGGAAACCCTGGACCGGACTGGAACGGTGAAGCACGTGAGGGCGACAACCTCTATTCGGACTCCGTCGTAGCACTGGACGCAGACACCGGAGAATTACGATGGTATTTTCAATTTACTCCGCATGATGTGCACGATTGGGATGCGACCCAGATTCCTATTCTCATTGACATCGAGTTTGATGGACGACCACGAAAACTCATGTTGTTCCCAAATCGGAATGGATTCTTTTATGTATTGGATCGGGTCACAGGCGAGTTTCTACGTGGGACACCCTTTGCAAAACAAACGTGGGCTGAACGAATTGATGAAAATGGACGGCCGATTCGTATTCCCGGAATGTTCCCAAGCGAAGAGGGAGTTCTGGTGTACCCATCAGTCAATGGAGCAGCAAACTGGTGGTCTAATACCTATAGTCCACGCACCGAACTACTGTACGTAGTTACGTACGATGGAGCCGACACTTTCTTCATTGGTGAGGATGAATATGTACCAGGGGAAATGTTCCTTGGAGGTGCCCCGGAACGCTTAGTTCCACAGGAAACCTATGCGAGCATGATTCGAGCCATTGAACCCCGTACCGGAGACACTCGTTGGGAATTTCCCTTGCAGCCGAAAACGCAGTCAGGACTACTGTCAACAGCCTCCGACCTTGTCTTCGGAGGAAGTGTTGATGGATATTTTTATGCCCTAGACGCAGTCAATGGTACAGAGCTGTGGCGTATGAATGTCGGGGGGAATGTTAAGGCGGCTCCGATTTCCTATATGGTAGGAAACGTTCAATACGTCACGATTGCTGCCGGTAACTCAATACTCACGTTTGGCTTGGACTGAGTCTCGGATGCCGCTTAACGGCTAGCGAGACCGCCAGCAGTTTCACCACCGTCAATCACAATACATTGACCCGTAATATAAGCAGCTTCGTCGGACGCAAGAAAAGCAAACAGGGCGGCTATTTCTCCTGGTTCAGCGCATCTTTGTAGCGGAATCTTCTTCGCGAATGCTTCAATTTCCGATGATGTATATTCGGCTTTCTGCATGGGTGTAAGCACGAATCCAGGACAAATCGCGTTCACGCGAATGGCAGGCGCCAATTCAAGGGCCAGTGTCCGCGTCAACTCCACAACTCCAGCTTTTGAAGAGTTGTAGTCAGCATAGCGGGGTACGCCGACAAGCGCATTCGTCGAACCCATATTGAGAATAACACCTTGATTTTCAAGCAACATACGTTTCGCAGCTTGTTGCGCGACGTGGAAAATCCCGTTCAGGTTAACGTTGATGACCCGACACCATTCCTCTGAAGAGATCTCAGTGAAAGCATGAGGCAGGCTGATTCCAGCATTGTTGATGAGTATGTCAATACCCTGGCAGAGATCATCGAGTTGTTGAAATGCTGATTGCACGGAGTCGGGATCAGTCACATCCGCTACAAGAGCACCTAGCAGACCCGGAAGCTCGCGCTGCACCCTATCGCAGGCCGCCTTGTCGTTATCAAGCACAACTACGCGTGCACCGTCTCGAACAAAACGCTCAGCCGTAGCGACGCCAATTCCACCGCAGCCGCCGGTGATTAACACACGTCTGCCGGCCAAACCACCAGTCCCGATTTTATGAGCCAGCAAGACCTCCTCCGTCCACAACAAGAGTCGTTCCTGTCACAAACGATGATGCTTCACTGGCCAGGTAAAGCGCTGCTTTCGCGATATCTTCTGGCATACCAATTCGCCCAAGTGGTCGCTTCGACGCACCTTCTAAAAATTCGTCCATCGTTTGACCCACTTGGGCAGCCTCGTTTGATAACAAATTGGTCTCAGTGTCGCCAGGGCAGATACAGTTAATTCGAATATTTTGCTCTCCATGATCGATGGCCATTGCCTTTGTAAGCAAGACTACTGCACCTTTTGAAGCGCAGTAGGGTGCAGCACGAGCACCACCAGTCATGCCCCAGCCCGAACTAGTATTGATAATGACTCCTCCTCCTGACCTGGCCATGACTGGAATCGCATGCTTCGAAAGGAGGAAGACTCCCTTTACGTTAATGGCCATCACACGGTCCCAGTCTTTTTCGCTGGTCTCGGTCACGGAAGTGCGACAGATTACACCAGCGTTATTAAAGAGGACATCAAGTTGACCGTACTCCGCAACTGTCTGTTTAACTGTTTCTTGGCAATCGACATCTGAAGTAACGTCAGTTCGAAGAAAGATGGCTCGATTATTCTCCGCAGTGATTAGATTCACTGTTTGACGTCCTGCGTCACCATTTATATCGGCAACAACAACAGAGGCTCCTTCACGCGCAAACAACAACGCAGAGGCCCGACCGATTCCCGATCCGGCGCCGGTGATGAGTGCTACTTTACCAGCTAAGGTTTCCTTGCCTCGCTCAGTTCTGGACATCCATCAAGGCCTTTTGCACTGCAATTAACGTATCCTCAACATCCTGTGAAGTATGAACTATCGACACTACAGAATGTAGACCCGCTGCGGGACTCATATAGATACCGTGCGAAAACAGTGCGTGGACGAATTGCTGGTACAGGTTCCGATCGACATGAGCGCAGTAATCTCGATAGTCAGAGATCGACTCACGATCAGTGAACATAATTTGCAACATGGGACCGACACTCTGGACAATAGCCTCAATCTTCGCTTCTCGAAATACTTGCCGAAGGCCAGTAACAAGTTGATCGCCTATTTGCCAGGTCCACTTAAAAGCCGCTCCGTCGTCTGCGCTCAGTGTTTCGAGGTTCGCGCGTGCAGCAAACAATCCAACCCGAGACGCATTCTGAGTTCCATAGTGCAAGACACCGCCCCACGCAAGAGCTTCCATAATGTCTGCCCGACCCACCAACGCTGCTACGGGTAGTCCTGCACCAAGTGCCTTTCCAAAAGTAGAAATATCAGGCTTAAGGTCATAGTATTCTTGACAGCCTCCCGCAGCGATTCGAAAACCAGTTACGGTTTCGTCAAGAAGAAACAGAATTCCATTTGAACTGCACAACTCTTGAAGAGCCTTGAGATAACCGGGTTGAGGAGGAATGACACCCATATTGGCCATTATTCCCTCCGTGATGACTGCCGCAATCTGTCCACGGTGCGTGTCTACAGCTCGCTCGACGGCTTCAAGGTCATTCCACGGAACAATAATCGTGTCGTCTAGAGAATGGCGGTTGAGTCCCGAACTGTCGGCGATCTTAATTGGGTCGCGCCGATGCCCTAAAGAAACAACTGGTTGAGGGTGAGCATTCGCCAGAAAATCGTCATACCAACCGTGGTAGTGACCTTCGAACTTAATAAACTTAGGCTTACCTGTGTAACCTCGCGCTAAGCGAAGAGCGGCCATCGTGGCTTCAGTGCCCGTGTTCGCAAATCGTACACGCTCAGCTGTCGGAACCATCCGCTGAATAAGCTCAGCTACTTCGATTTCTATTTCCGTTGCGGCGGCTAACAACGTGCCAGTGTGACTAGCATTCGTTATCGCCTCCACGATCTTTGGATGCGCATGTCCTAGAGGCAGTGCACCATACGCCATCATCCAGTCGATATACTCATGGCCGTCTGCATCGTATAGACGTGATCCTTGTGCATGGTCGATAAACAAAGGATATTTACCATAGTTGGCTGGGCCTCGAGATGGCGAACTGCCGCCTTCGACCATTACTCGAACAGCTCGAGCGAATAACGCTTTCGATTTATCTGTGTTGTACGTCATAGGCAACACCAGAATACAAGGTAGAGGGCATTAGAGCCTAGTCCTTGGTAACAAGCACTAGAACACCATTCCGAATCCCTTGGCATAGGCTTGGAACTTGGACAGAAGTTCTTGAGCTCGCGTTTCAACTTCATCTGGCTCCAGGCGACTGCAGCTAAACCCCAACTCGTCACGAGCGGTACTAACAACATTTTCGGTGAACACCACACTTCCATCCTTTTCAATCCGCTCAATTCCATCAAACTTATGAGATTGTTCATTAATATGAATCGCACCAGACAGCGACAAACCGTCTATTTCTGGCACTG
>DODG01000408.1 GCA_003509065.1 Acidobacteriota bacterium | reverse complement strand
CCGCTTGGGTCTCGAAGAGCGGCTCCGACCCTCACGACCACGACCTTGCATCTCCTTGGCACGACGAGGACGACCCACGGTGGGCTTAACCTTTATCGAAACTGGTGGCGGTTGACCTGCCTGGGGAACCGGAGCGTGCAACGTTTGCTGATAGTAGTCATCTAGAAGCATCGCAATGAGGGCTGATTCGTCTTCGTTCTCTGCCAAACTTTGTCCTAATCTGACAAACCGCTGACTGCGCTCGGTTTTCAATTTGTCACGGTTGCGCAAGCGTGCCTCTAAGAGTGTTGTGACACGCTCTGCAACAACTGCCTCAACGTCCTCGACGGATGGTTCTCGCCGTTCTTGCATGTCGATTTCATAACTCTTGGCAATACGATCGAGCGTGAATCGCTCTAGTTCGCTGACCAGTGACAGCGCTACCCCCGTTGCACCGGCTCGCCCGGTCCGCCCAGCACGGTGAATGTAACCTTCGATGTCTTCAGGAGGTTCGTACTGAATTACGTGGGAAAGATTTGGAATGTCGAGTCCGCGAGCCGCAACATCAGTTGCTACGAGAAACCGCAGCGTTCCTTTCCGTACTCGTTCCAATACTGCTTCACGCTCTTTCTGTGAGCGATCAGCGCTTAACTCGTCCGCGTCGTAACCAAATTGCTGCAGCACAACGGTCACATAGCGCACCCGGGACTTCGTATTACAAAAAATAATTGCTGAGGCTGGATTTTCAATCTCGATAATCCGAACCAATGTGCGATCTTTTTCCATCCCGGGTACGGTGTAAAACGCGTGCTCAGTGTCGGTGACGTGCACATGATCTTGGCTGAGTGTTAGGAATTCCGGCGTGCGAATAAACTCCCGTGCGATCCGCTGAATAAAATCTGGAAATGTCGCCGAAAACATGCTGGTGTGCAACTTGCGATCCGGTAGATGTCGCTGGATCTGCTTCATGTCTGGATAGAAGCCCATTGACAACATCCGATCAGCTTCATCGAAGATCAACATTTCAAGATGATCCAGAGAGAGCGTCCGCTTTAACAGATGATCGAGGATGCGCCCCGGTGTGCCGACCACGATGTGTGCACCCTCGCGCAAGGCATCAATTTGAGCCCCATACCCCACACCTCCATAGATCACGGCGTGCCGAAGTCCAACCTCACCACAAAGTGTCTCGGCCTCCTGCCACACCTGTCGCGCCAGTTCACGCGTGGGCACGAGGATCAGCGCCTGACAGGTCGGTGCTGCTGGATCGAGGCGTTCCACCATCGGCAGCAAAAAGGCCCCCGTCTTGCCGCTGCCGGTACGAGCCTGGATCAACATGTCACGGCGGGCCAACAGATAAGGAATCGCCCGGCACTGCACCGGCATCAGCTTGGTCCAGCCAACCAGTTTCACCGCGGCGCGTATGCGATCGGGTAAATCCTGAAGCGCCGCTTCAGGCAACGGATTTTGGGGTTCGCCGACAGGCGAGCTTGGTGTATTCAAAAGAGACTCAAATGTATGAGGACACGAACCTTGAATTGTATCCTGAATGTTCCACGAGCTGTGAAACTCCTCGTGCTGTGTTGTGACCGCAGACCGATTAACTGCATTCACCCTAATTGATAATCGTACCTGTGGGATCGATGTCTGGGGTTAGGCTACCGGTCGGCCGAAGATACAAAATCCGTCCAAGGCGTTCATCGGCGCTAGTCCACTGATACGGCCAAGGCCCCATAATGCCTGGTTGTGGCATGTTGTTAGATCCATCCGGGTGACGAAAACCCACTGCATGGGCGACCTCGTGCAGGTGAATAGTCTGATCGGTATAGACGTTTGCACCGTAATCGATATGTATTTTGTTATTCGGGTCGCCACTCGCACCGGCATTATTTTCACCATAAAGACCCGTTACATATGCAAAACTAATGGTGCCTACCGTTGTTCCCCAATCGTTATGGGTTAAAGTGGTGCCCACTGAGTGCGTCTTCGTTGTAATCGGCGACCCGCTGAGTGCGCTCCCCGTCAGTTGTCCCATCTTGGCAATGGAGTTTCGAACGTTGGTCTCAAAAATTGTAGGGGCTGTGCCTTTCGCTTGATATTTGATACACGCTTCGCCGTTTGAGTTTGTCTCTAAGCAGGTAAATTCATGGGTCCAGATTTCAAAAGTTGGTTGCGAGGTCCAGCGTTCGGTCCCCTTTTGTCCTTTTTCACGGAACAGGTGGTCAAAAAGCGCAAGGTTAAAGCCGTCCCCAGTCGGAATCAACTGTAAATTGACGACGCTCCTGCCTGTCATAGACACCGAGGATTGCCGCGTGTAATACCCAGAGGCGCTCGCTGAGAAACTCTGCGTGCTACTCGCCGTGATCGTCAAACTGTAGGCGCCATCTGCACCGCTAGTGGCTGTTTCACCACCAACCTCTATTACGCCTCCACTAATAGTCGCGCCAGTAATGATATTAGTCACGGTGCCGGTGAGTGTGAGGGTCGTGGCCGTCGGTGTCGACGTTTGCTGTCCAGTGGGGGTAGCCGTCGGGGCGGTAGGCGAACTGCCGCCGCCGCCACAAGCCGTGGCCAGAATAAGCGACAGCAGCAAAATAGTGCGTGGGAAATCACGAGAAGGCATCGGCGTTTTCGGGTTTATTGCAGACCTGAATACATTATGCAACCAGTGGCACTTCTGGGCTGGCTGGGCGTGGATTAAGTGTCATGGGCGTTGCACCTCAGCGTGATCTAAATACACATATTCATCCAGGGTGGAAACCTGCGCCGACGCTACGTAGGAACCGGATGCTAGTTCCAACTCAAAACTGTGATGTCTCGTCTCTGACTGAAGAGACGACGGGGTCGGGCCTTCACGTAACGCCTCCGTAATCACGCGACCTTCCATGGAGTCCGGCATTCCAAGGGCTAATAAATAGAGTAGCGTCGGTGCCAAATCGACGTTGGCCGTTGGTGTATCCAGAACCAGCCCTTCACGAAAATCTGGTCCAGCAGCAATTAAGACAGCGTGAATATCGAATGGACTCGCTGAGCCGTGACCTGCAATTCCCTTTTGGCTGGTCGTGCCAGCGTACCCGTATTCATTAATCGCGGAAGTCCACGCTGGTGAGATAAGAATGTCTGCTGCGCGCGCATGATTCCAACCGATCAGCGTCTGCGAAAACGTGCCTGGAACAATTCCCTCTACAGTGTCTTGTCCACGCGCGGGGGTAAAGATTGCACCGTGCCCAGCTACTGTTAGAAGGTCGTTGACAATGGCATCTCGTTTGTCCAAGTCGCTGTCACGTATATAGATCGCGGTGCCAGCCCGAACGACATCAGGTGAGCCGTTTTCAAGCGTACCCCTGTGCGGCTCAAGCAAACTGTCCAAATCAAGTTCACCGGTGTGCGACGAAAACCCATGGTCCGACGCGACCAAGAGATTGACGCCACTAACCCGTTCACTTGTCAGGAGTGTTGTTTCAATACGAGCAATCTCAGCGTCGACAGTTGTAAGCGCCTCTAGGGCCGATGGTGAACCCACACCGTACGCGTGGCTCGCATCATCCAAGTTTCCGATCCATAAAATCGTCACATCTGGTTGAAGTATCTCCACGACATACTGGAGATAGACATCAACAAGCCAGCGTGTCTGCGCGGCTACTGATGCATTTGCGGGTAGGCTATACCCGAGCGTTGCATCAAGACTGGCACGTAATGACTCAGGCAAGGTAAATCCCTGGTGAATCACCGCACCACCGGCAACGGTGTGATTCAAGAGCAACCCAGATCCTTCGGTTCCTGAACTCAGCACCACTAAACTCTTACCAGCTCCCTGGAGCACCTCTCCAAGTGTCGTAGCAGTCAAGATCTGTCCATCCGTGGCATGTCCGATTGCATCAAGTACATCCTTCGTGCCGGTACTCAGTGCGCTACTCGCATCCACCTTTGGCATGAAAACAGAATTGCCCATCAGTCCGTGTGTTCTGGGGTATGCACCTGTCGAGATCGACGCTGCGTTCACACGTGTTACGGTTGGAAAGACCGCATGGTGGTTACTAAAGAGCACCCCGCGCTGCGCCAAGCGGTGTAACTGCGGGGTGAAGTCAGCTGTTACGAAATCCGGGCGAAGGCCGTCGACGACGATTAAGAGTTGTGTGCGACTAGGTTCCTTCAGGCCCTTGTCGGATTGCTGACATCCAGAGACGACACCAGCAACTAGGAACAGTAGCAAGCAGTTAAGTCGCACGGTAGTCCTCCAACGCCTAAGTGGCTAAGCCCTGCCATCTTCATTCCGCGCCACCC
>DODG01000277.1 GCA_003509065.1 Acidobacteriota bacterium | reverse complement strand
GAAGGAGTTCGAGATATGGTGCGAATTTCCGACGCACGAATGAGCGGAACGGCGTTTGGAACAATCGTGTTGCACGTATCCCCCGAATCGACGATCGGTGGCCCGCTGGCGCTTGTTCAGTCCGGCGACATGATCATCCTAGATGTCGAAGCAAAACTCCTAGATCTTAACGTCGATGCTGCCGAGCTTGAACGTCGACGTGCGAATCTGCCTAACTCGGAGGTCGACGGCGGATTCACCCGTGGTTATGGAAAGATGTACTCTCAGCACATTACACAAGCTCAAGATGGCTGCGATTTCGACTTCCTAGTCGGAAACACGCCGGTTGAAACTCACATCGAGACAGCTGGGCACAACGCCGGTTTCCACACCGGCTGATCTAGTACAGCAGCCCTTAGTCGGGAGTCGGGGCGTTATCTGGAATCAACCCGGCAGAACGCATGTCGCTCCAAACAGCATTTGGAATGTCCTGCTGAACCATAGCGATGTTTTGCTCAAGCTCATCGGTCGACTGCGCACCAGGTACTGCAGTGGCGACGGCTGGGTGAGCGAGAACGAACTGCAGCGCGGCGGCCTTTAAGTCGATTCCATGCGCAACACATATTTCAGTCAATTTACGTGCCGTAGAAACTAAATCATCTGACGCCTGTTCGTAATCGAACGTTACCGGTTGTGAAAGATCACGAGCGAGAATGCCCGAGTTGTACGGGCCACCAATAGTGATCTTCACATCACGTTCGATACAGGCAGGCAGGAATTCAGACAAGCCTGAGTGGTCTAGGAGAGTGTATCGCCCCGCCAGCAGGATGATGTCTAGGTCGAATCGCTGGATGAATTGCAATGGCATCTGCCACTCGTTCATTCCACAACCGATTGCCTTGATAGTTCCTTGACCTCGTAATTCAATCAGAGCTGGGAACGCTTCGTTTAGAGCTTGCCCTTCACCGTACGTTTCTACATCTGGATCATGAACGTAGATGATTTCCACGCTATCGAGATTTAAGCGCTTTAGGCTTTCTTCGATAGATCGGTGAACGTCGTCTCGAGTCCACGAATTGACAGCAACTAGCTCCCCGATTCCATCCGGATCATCTGTAGTAACCATTCCGCCTTCAACAGCATTAAGAACCCGACCGATTTTTGTCGAAATAACGAATGAATCTCGATCTGCAGACGCGTACGAAGATTGACCTACCCGAGCTTCTGCACGCCCAGAACCATAGAGTGGTGCTGTATCGACATAAGAAATGCCCAGTTCTTGAGCACGATCAATGACCTTTACTGCCTCGTCATGTGCTGTGCCACCGTAGAGGCCGTCACCGAGCACCATTCCACTCAACGGCGCAGTTCCTAGGCCGAGCCTCGGAACTGCAATGCCGGTGTTTCCTAATGGGATTTTCTGGAATGGATCCATATCGATGAACGGTCCTGTCGATTACTAAGTGCTAGATGTTTACTTATGAACTACTTCGATACCAACTCTGCGATGGCGTCACCAACTCCTTCGGTGGTCGAAGAACCGCCAAGGTCAGGTGTCAGAAGTTCGCCCTGCTCAAGTAACTGCAGAACAGCAGCATCAACGTTGGCGGCGGCAGCGTCTTCACCGAGGTGGCGAAGCATCATTGCACTTGTCAAAATTTGAGCCATCGGATTGGCAATACCCTGACCTGCAATGTCTGGAGCCGAACCATGTGTTGGCTCGAACATAGATGGAACTGATCGGTCAGGGTTTATGTTTGCGCTTGAAGCTAATCCCATGCTGCCAGTGATGATCGCACCAATGTCTGTAATGATATCTCCGAAAAGGTTCGGAGCCACGATTACATCAAACATCTCAGGTCGTCGAATAAGATCCATACAAGCTGCGTCTATCAGTAGCGATGTCGAGTCGATGTCTGTGTACTCTTCGGCAACTTCTGCGAACGTGCGGTCCCATATAGTCATGTAGCCAAGAGCGTTCGATTTCGTGATGGATGTGACGTGGTTCTTTTTGCCACGTTCACGGGCGAGTTCAAACGCGTAGCGAATAGCTCGCTCACAACCCATGCGTGTGTAAACGGCTGTCTGTACAGCGACCTCATTTGGTGTCTTGTGGTAAGCGAATCCACCAATGTTGAGGTATTCACCTTCAGTATTTTCTCGAATTACGGTTAGGTCAATGTCGTAAGGCTTCTTGCCCGACAAAGGAGACTCAACACCAGGGTACAAAACCGAAGGTCGTAAGCAAATGTACTGGTCGAAACGTCGACGAATTGGCAGCAGTAGGCCGTCGAGAGTGATGTTGTCCTGAATGTCAGGGTGACCCACTGCTCCGAGGAATACAGCGTTGAAGTCCTCAAGAGTTACCAGCGCGTCATCCGGCATCATCTGGCCGTTTTTAAAGTAGTAATCGGAACTCCAAGGAAGCTCTGTGTAATCCCAGGTAATCCCGTATTTGGGGGCAAGGGCATCCAGTACCTTCATGCCTTCGTTCACAACGTCTACGCCTATGCCATCGCCTTTGACGATTGCGATCTTATGAGTTGGCATTATTGATAATTCCTATACTTGCTCATGTTTAGAACCAGGGTACGAAACGACGCACGTCTTTCGCTGTATTAACATTTCTGTCAGCGAATACTTTGGCGTCAATCAGATCGTTCTTCAATGATTTCCAGGACCGCAGCGATGTCGTGCTCGTTTTTACCCTGTGCAATCATTTCAGCAAACATGCGTTGCACTTGAACCGCCAGGTCCAATGCCAATCCTTCATCGCTTGCAAGTTGTTTG
>DODG01000308.1 GCA_003509065.1 Acidobacteriota bacterium | reverse complement strand
CTGGCATCTGATGCTTTCCCGCACCCAAATGCCGCCGTTCGAAGCATTTTATCGGTCACCATGACACCCTTTGGCGGGCCAGTCGTACCGGATGTATACATGATAAACAGGACATCTCTAACACTCCCAGCCACGGGCTTAGTCTTCTGAGCGTTATGCTGAGCACTCTGCGTCAAATTTGGCCATAGAAAACTTCGTTTTTCTCGATGTTCGACGTAAATATAGTTTTGGTCTGGATCATCAACTGATAGTAGATGTTCCATATATCGCTGTTCGGCGATTACCATCTTAGGTTCTGAATGCCTAATTAGATACGATAGACTGTCATGTCGTAATCGTGTATTTACGGGCACGTGGACAGCACGGACCCAAAGCAAAGCAAAGAATAGAATTAAATTATCGAGGTGGTTATCCAACATAACAGCTACCCTGTCTCCAGCTACAACACCGCACTCAGAAAGCCTCGAAGAAGTCTGTTCGGCCAAATCTCTTAGTTGCCCAACTGTGAGTTGTTGATTCTCATGCGAGGCGAAAATACGGTCTTCGAATAATCTTGCCCGATCTTGAAGAAGGCCTAATGTAGTCTTCGTGTCACTGATGTATGGCATGTTCTAAATATCTATTTCAAATAATTTTCTTGGAAATTCAGTTAACACTTCGCAACCGCTGTCAGTTACCAGCACACTCTCACTGAAACACATTCCAAATTGCTCTCCGAATAAAGTGGGCACACAGTGAAACGTCATCCCTGGCTCAAGGACGGTTGGGTCATTTGCTCGTAAGGAAAGGAATTTTCCTTCGGACCAGTTCGGGGGGAATCCAATACCAATAGCGTACCCGGTACGATGAGCAAATTCGCCGTCAACACCAGAGGATTCTGTAATTTCTCGGCATTTCATATCGACTTCAGCAGACGTCACTCCGGGTTTTATACTTTCAATAGCCTTTTCAAGGACAGCAATTATTGTTTCGGCCATATTCCGTTGCTTTTCGGTTGCCTCGCCTAGAATCGCGCTCCTTGCGATCATGGCGTGATAACGATCAACACAGCCCGCTGATTCAAGGAGAATTACATCGCCTTCTCGCAGTTCTCGACGTTTCCACATCGAAAAGCAAAGTGCTGTTCTCTCTCCGCTAACTACTAGTGGTGGATGACCCAAATACTCGCTTCCAGCGGCAATGGAAGCGCTATGCATCGCTGCCGCCAGATCATTTTCTGTTGCGCCGATTTTTACTGCGTCCAGGGCAGCTGCTAGCCCAGCCTCGGCAGAACGAGCCGCAGACCTCATGCGGTTAATTTGGCTTGGATCTTTAATTTTTCGGAATTCATCGATGTATCCATTCCACTCACTTAGTTCTAAACCACATGTCGATTTGAGTTCGAGATAATCATGGACTGTCAAATACCAAGCTTTCGTTTCTAACCCTAGTACATCACTTGGATCGTAGTGGTGGTTGATTAAGTCAATAAGGACTCGTATAGGTGACTTATGATCTTCAATTCCGACAAATTGACTTAATGTAGGAGTGACGGCAGCGAGAAACGAATTCACTTGCCTGGACAAAAGAATTGGCTTGCTGTCTTTTAAAACAAGCAGACACTGAAAAGTAAAATATCCAATAGTTTGGAATCCTGTCAACCAATATATGTTTTCAGGATCAAACAAAATACCTGCTGCTAAATTTTGCTGTGATAGCTCCTTTTGTACAGCGTGTAGCCTCTGTTCATATTCAATTTCAGGAAACGCTAGTTCCTGCCCCATTATTGGTGCCGTCATTCAGATGCTCTTGTTCTTCATAGTAAGTGATCTCTTTTTACCACATACAAGGTACTACCAACGACGACTGCGGCACCGGCCAAGGTCCAGAAGTCGGGCAATTCCGAAAATAATAAGTATCCCAACACTAGTGCGAACAGTAAACGACTATAGTCAAATGGCGCTAAAAATGTCATGTCCGAGATTCGACAAGCCTGAATAAATCCCCATTGGGTCTGCACGCCGAGTGCCGCTACTCCAACAAGCCCAACCCATTCAGTAGGCGTTGGAGAGATCCAAACCGACATCGCTGGAAACAAGAACACGACAATCGCAAGCACAGGAAAATAAAGTAATAGTGCTAAAGCTGATTCGCTACTTGCCAGTGTCTTAATCAAGATTGCGGCAACCGCGTGCAAAAATGCTGCTGCTAAACCCGCCAACGCAGCTAAACCAAGTGTCACCGAGTCCGGGCGCATAATGATCAAGACACCACTAAATCCTATTACTGTTGCCAGCCAGGTCTGCCACTTTAATTTCTCTCCTAGAAAAGCCCACGCAAGCACCGTCAGAAATAGCGGCATTGCGAACGAGTATGAGGTTGCTTCTGCCAAAGGAAGTTCAGTGAGCGCATAAAACCAACATGCCATCGACAGGACCCCGGCCAACGCTCTTAAGAAATGACGCTTAAGACCATGGGAATAAAATCGTACCTGTCTAAAGGTAAATATCGGTAACACGAAAAAGAGGCCAACGGCGCCCCTCAGCCAAAGAATCTGCACACTGCTCAAGGTCTCACCCAACCACTTTACTAAGGCACTTTGAATGGTCATACCAACTACGACAGTGACCATCCATCCCATGCCGGTTAGCCTATGCATTTGGTATCCA
>DODG01000397.1 GCA_003509065.1 Acidobacteriota bacterium | reverse complement strand
CCAGTTCGGTCAAAGGTGTCAGTCGAGGCGCCAAGTCTTATTACGGCTTCGTAGATTTTTGGTGCGATTGACAGAAATGTTGCTAAGCGAGTCGCTCGTCCAATAACAAGCGGCAAGATCCCTGTAGCTAAAGGATCGAGAGTGCCGATGTGACCAATTTTCTTAATGTGCAACGCTCGACGTGTACGAATGACCACATCATGTGACGTGAGCCCTGAGGGTTTGTCAATAAGAAGCACGCCGTGATTTGGAGTCGGGTCTGACTGAAGCACTTTCTGATGAACCTAGGCGTCACACGAGATGTGATCAGTTGATTGTTACGAATCAGGCGAGTTGTTATCGAGAGTTGCTGTTATCTTACTTATCAGTGTTTTACGAACAGCTTCTATAGGTACATCAGATGTAAAACCAGCTGCATTTGCATGTCCACCACCCCCGTAGGTCACAGCGATAGCTCGAACATCAATGTCCCCCTTTGACCGGAGGCTAACCCGTAAAGGTTGTCCTTTGAAATCCTTAAAAAATGCGACGGCCTGCACCACTTCGGCTGACAGTGGAATATTGACAAGACCTTCGAGATCATCTTCAGAGCCTCCAGTGTCATTCATGATTTCGTCATTCAAGTAAATTACCGCAAGCCGGTCAGAGGCTTCAAGGTCCATCTTGTTGAGGATGGCGCCAACAAGTTTTAGACGTCCACGGGTTCCACTATCAAAGATCTTGCGAGCGATAGAAGATGGATTCACCCCAGCCTCTACAAGTTGACGACACATCTCAAACGTTCTGGCGGTAATATTGCCATAGTGAAAAGATCCTGTGTCTGTAAGGGTGGCTAGGTAGAGGTGAGTAGCGATGTCATGTGTGATCGTGATACCCAGAAAACGAATTAGATCAAATACCATTTCACCGCAGGCTGCTGCTGTTTCGTCGATCCAATTGATATCGCCGTAGTTTTCGTTACCTAAGTGGTGGTCGATATTAATTGTATAGTTTCCTTGCAACTCTTGAAGACCTGGGCGACTCAAGTTGCTGCACTCCATGACGACAAGAGCATCGAAGTTGCCCTTGGCAGTCGCCGAAATTTCAATGTCTTGAACACCTGGAAAGGTACGATACAAATCAGGCGTCGGATCGCAGTTGATTATCCGCACCTGTTTATTGAGCTGTTTTAGAGCGAATGCCATGGCCAGTTGAGAGCCGATTGCATCACCGTCAGGTCTTGCATGCGACGTGAGCAAGAACCTTTCCTGATTCTCTATCACAGCGCAAATACTTGCGAGCGTGTCATTCTTCCTCTTATTCGGCGTCATCATCGTTCAGTGTAGCTTGGTTGGCTTGTGCAGACAGACCCAGACCGTCAAGAAGTTCTTGGATTCGTTCGTGATGGCCGATTGATTCGTCAAAATTAAATCGTAATTCTGGTATGCGTTTCAGGTGGAGGCGTTTGCCTATCTGGCGCCGAAGAAAAGGAGCCGCGCGTTCTAAGGCTTTTGCACTGTTTTGACAGGCTTGCTGGTCACCTATGCATGTGTAATAAACTCGCGCATGCTGCAGATCAGCTGTTAAATCTACGCGTGTGAGGGTTACGAACCCCAGACCGGGATCTTTCACGGTTCTAGTTAACAATTCGCTCAATTCGGATCGTAGAAGATCGGCTACACGTTCACGGCGAGAGCCTTGCGACATGTAAGAACTTTCCTCTCATCGATGTTATGTTAGAAATTCAACGCGGCTATCGCACACAAGTCCAGGGTGAACGCGCTCAATTTCATTTTCCGCTGCTGCCAAAGCTTGATCTACGGTTTTAGTGTCGGTGCTTACTGCGACGACATCTAAACGAGCTCTTTGCCACAAGTTCTGATGATCTGTCTCAGCAATTGCTATGTTAAATTTTCTAAGTCGATCTTTCACACTACGTAAGACCATGCGTTTCTCCTTTAGGGAGCTGGCATTTGGCAGGTATAACTCAAGCGAGAGGAGCCCTACGACAGGCATATTCTAAGAATATAGATTAGACAGTCACTGCGACTTTTTCAATCGTGAACGCCTCAATTACATCGCCGACCTTAATATCGTTAAAGCGATCGAATGCAATACCACACTCCAAGCCAGACTTGACTTCCTTTACGTCATCCTTGAAGCGTTTCAGCGAGCCGATACGCCCTTCATGTATGAGCACATTATCTCGAACTAAGCGAGCCTGTGCTTGACCCTCGCGCGTCATTCGCCCTTCTGTGACCATACATCCTGCAATTAAACCAAATTTAGGCACCTTAAATGTTTCGCGAACAGTAGCCGCTCCAAGACGCAGTTCCTTGGCCGTTGGCTCCAGTAAGCCAGACATGGCCTTCTGGATTTCCTCGCTGATCTTATAAATGACTGTATGTAGCCGCACGTCAACCTGTTCACGTGCGGCTACCTCCCTCGCATTACGATCAGGGCGGACGTTGAACCCAATTACGACGGCATTCGATGCTGAGGCCAGAAGGATATCAGACTCATTTATAGCACCAACTCCAGCATGAATAATTTGGATCTTTACATCTTCATTGCTAAGTTTCGAAAGCGTCTCTCTTAGCACTTCAGCTGATCCCTGTACATCAGCCTTGATAATTACTGGAAGTTCCTTGACATCGCCTTCCGCCATTTGTTGCTGAAGTGATTCAAGTGTCAGGGAACCGGCCATGTTACCCAATGACCGTGCTTTTTCTTTTTCTTCTCTAACAAGAGCTACTTGCCGCGCCTTGGCCACATCCGTAAGTGCTTGGAAGGCATCACCGGGTTTTGGTAATCCGGCAAGTCCGAGGACTTCGACTGGAGTTGATGGCGGTGCCTCCTTGATCTGCTGGCTTCGATCATCGATAAGTGCTCGAACTTTTCCAGTGACCGTCCCAGCAATGAAAGTGTCGCCTACTCGAAGCGTGCCATCTTGGACGAGGACAGTCGCTACTGGACCTCGACCACGGTCGAGTTTTGCTTCCAGCACAGTGCCGGCCGCTTTCCTTTTTGGATTAGCTTTCAACTCGCCCAGTTCGGTAACCAGTATGATCATTTCAAGTAAAGCATCGAGGTTCTGTTTCTTTTTAGCCGAAACCTCGACAGTTACCGTTTTCCCACCCCATTCTTCTGGTGTCAGTTCGAGTTCGGATAGTTCTTTTTTTACCCGCTCAGAATTGGCCTCAGCTTTATCAATCTTATTCACCGCTACAATGATGGGGACTTCGGCCGCTTTAGCATGGTCGATCGCTTCTTTTGTCTGTGGCATGACTCCATCATCGGCAGCAACGACAAGAACGACGACATCTGTGACCCCGGCGCCACGAGCACGCATAAGTGTGAACGCTTCGTGACCTGGAGTATCTAGAAAAATTACACGCTGATTATTCACTTGTACGGCATACGCACCAATATGTTGTGTAATGCCACCAGCCTCACGTTCGGCAACACGAGTTTCCCGAATAGCATCTAGCAGGGTTGTCTTACCATGGTCGACGTGTCCCATGACAGTCACAACTGGTGCACGGGTTACAAGATCGTCTGGCGCTGATACCTGCTCTTCTATATGGAGCATCTCCTCTTCGAATGTACGCATCGTTACGTCAGCACCGAATTCACGCGCAATCGTTGTTGCAGTCTCAGTGTCAAGGGTGTTGTTAATTGTCATCATGATCCGCTTGTCAATGAGTTTCTTTAGAACATCTTTCGCACGCATTTCAAGCTTCTCTGCCAAATCCTTTACCGTCATGCCTTCTGCTAAAGTGATTGTCCGCGTTATTTCTGGAAGCGGTATTGGCTGGACTGGCGATGCCGTAGGACGTTGAGTTCGCTTCCGTCCACCAGGTCTTCCACCAGGGCGCCCTCGGTAAACTGGCCGATAGGCTGGGCGAGGCGCGCCCGGTCGTGCTGGGCGTACGGGTTGAGAGGGAAGTGGCCGAGGTCCACCGACCGGTGGTGTTTGCAATGGTGATACCGCGACTCGTGGTGAAGCGGTTTGAGTTACTTGACGCGCTCTTGGTTGAGTTTTTGGTCGTATAGTAGATGGTTCCTTGGGCTGTGGCTTATCTTTCTCACCGAGTCGTGGAGAATCACTCGCTGGTTTATCAATTACGGCATCAACCGGTTTCGCTGTATCAGCATCTTCGACTCTTAAGCGAAGCTTTGACGGGATGATCCGACCAGGTTTTTGAGATGCTGGACCAGGTGTTGCTTTCGTTGGCTGTGTTTCTACAGTCTGTTCGACTATTTCTGTAGAGGCTGTTTCGACAGCAGTTTCATCAGCAAGGGGCGATTCTTCTTCTTCTTCACTGACAGTTGGTTTGTGAGACTTAACCTTTACGAGTCGTGGCGGTGGCAGTGGACGGCTTGCAGGTTTTTCAGTTTTGGAA
>DODG01000057.1 GCA_003509065.1 Acidobacteriota bacterium | reverse complement strand
CCTCCGGAGGGGCCTAATCGTAGCCTCTCGAGACACGAGGAAGGCTGCGAAGTGGCTAAGGTTAAAGTCGCGTGACCCATCAAACTATTGTTGTCCTCGATTTCGGTTCGCAATACACACAGTTGATTGCAAGACGCTTGCGGGAACTCTCAGTGCTTACTGAGATTTTACCTTTTGACATAACTGTGAAGGAACTTCGAGATCGTGAACCAGCTGGCATTATTCTGTCCGGTGGCCCGCGGTCAATGTCTCACCCAGAGGCGCCGCATTGCGATGCTCAAATTTTCACGTTGAAGATACCGATTCTCGGTATTTGTTATGGCATGCAGGAAATGACGTCTGCCCTAGGTGGAACAGTCCAGGCAGCGCCCAATCGTGAATATGGTCAAGCCACGGTCACGCGGAGCGATGACTCAGCGCTACTCTCGGCCGTTCCAAAAGAGACGACGGTCTGGGCGAGTCATGGGGACTTGATCGCAGCCGCACCTCCAGGATTCACTGTAACAGCAGTTAGTGCGAATGCTCCGGTTGCGGCGATGGAGCATCGTGAGCGACGTCTTCACGCGCTCCTGTTTCATCCGGAGGTGGCCCATACGGAACACGGCCTTGATATTTTACGAGCTTTTGTGTTCGACGTGTGCGGTTGTGTGGGTGATTGGACCATGACGTCGTTCGTCGATGAAACTGTTGCTAGTATCAAACAGCGGGTGAAGCAGGGGAGGGTGCTTTGTGGGCTCAGCGGTGGAGTTGATTCAACCGTTGCGGCCTTGTTGATTCATCGCGCAATTGGGGACCGCCTCACGTGTGTTTTTGTAGATAACGGGCTCCTGCGACTAAATGAAGCAGCGCAAGTGGAAGATCGTTTTACCAACCGCTTGAAACTGCCGCTGGTTTGTGTCGATGCAGCGGATTTGTTTTTAGAGCGGCTTGACGGTATCACCGATCCTGAGCAGAAGCGCAAGATTATTGGTTCTACCTTTATTGAAGTGTTTGAGGCGCGCGCGCGAGAGATTGGCGACTTCGATTTTCTGGCCCAAGGAACTCTATACCCGGATGTCATAGAAAGTGTGTCAGTGATTGGGCCATCAGTTCCGATTAAGAGTCATCATAATGTCGGTGGCTTACCAGACAGTATGCGCTTTGAACTGGTCGAACCGCTCCGTCAGTTGTTTAAGGATGAAGTGCGACAGGTTGGGCTCGAAATGGGGATCGACGAGGAGTTTATTTGGCGGCAACCATTTCCTGGTCCCGGGTTAGCTGTCCGAGTGTTAGGAGCGCTCACTCCTGAACGATTAGAGTTAGCCCGCAAGGCTGACGCCATTGTCGTTGAGGAAATTAAACGACATGGATGGTACAAGCGTGTCTGGCAGGCCTTCGCAGTCCTTCTTCCCGTTCAAAGCGTCGGTGTAATGGGAGACGAGCGAACCTACGAATCGACCGTTGTGGTGCGTGCCGTGCATAGTCGAGACGGAATGACAGCTGATTGGGTGCCTCTACCTCACGAACTCTTAGGAACTATTTCGTCCAGAATTGTGAACGAGGTGAAGGGCGTCAATCGAGTTGTGTACGACATCACCTCGAAGCCGCCGTCTACGATTGAGTGGGAGTGAGAAAAAGGCCTGAAACTCTAATTATGAAGATGTGATTATGAAACATGAATATTGGACCTGCCCAAGATGTAAACATGCAGAATTTGAAGTTGGTGAAATAAGAGTTGCAGGCAGTTTCTGGACACGAATTTTTAATGTGCAAAATAGGAAATTTGCTTCTATGTCGTGTTTAAACTGTTCTTATACAGAATTTTACAAGGATAAATCATCTTCCCGTCTTGCGAATGTTTTTGATTTCTTTACCAACTAATGAATGAGAATAAAGGAATTCGGGTTGTGAGATTAAAAGGAACAAGCTTTCAAATCAAGGTATGGCGAGCACTCAAAAAGATCCCCAAGGGACAGGTGGTTACCTACAAAGAACTTGCAAAACAAATAGGTCAACCGACGGCTGTGAGGGCAGTTGCGAATGCCTGTGGTCAGAATCCATACCCGATTACCATTCCCTGTCACCGCGTGATACGGTCTGACGGTGGTTTGGGTGGGTATAGTGGTAGGGGAGGCGTGAAAACTAAAAAGCGCTTACTTGAGAAGGAAGGGTATTTCAGAACCCTTAAATCGTAGCCTCGCACACAGATCTTGATAACTGTTAATGTCTGAATTCGTCCACCTTCATCTTCATACCGAATTTTCTCTCCTTGATGGGGCTTGTCGCATTGAGGAATTGCTCGACGAAGCGGCCAAGAGTAAGGTGCCGGCGTTAGCGGTCACCGAACACGGGAACCTGTTTTCCTCGATTCAGTTCCATGATCAAGCCCGAAAACGTGACATTAAGCCGATTCTTGGCTGTGAGGTGTATGTCGCACCCGGGAGTCGTACAACCAAAAGCGGAACCCCGGGTGAAACGGCGAATCATCTAGTCCTGCTGGCCGAGAATAAGACCGGCTACCACAATCTCATTAAGCTCGTCTCGTCTGGATATACAGAGGGGTTCTATTACAAACCCCGGATTGATAAAGATTTACTTAGTCAGCATGCGGCCGGCTTGATTGGCCTAAGCAGTTGTTTAAAAGGTGAAGTGGCGACTCGATTGCGAACAGAGCAGTATGAGAAGGCCGTGGAGGCCGCTGCGACTTACAGAGAGATTCTCGGTTCCAATAATTTTTTTCTTGAGATGCAATATCAAGGCATCGACGAGCAGAAAACCGTGAACATGGGTGTGCCAAGAATTGCTCGAGAATTGGACCTGCCGATTGTGGGCACGAACGATGTTCACTATTTGCGGCAGGGCGATTCTCGCCCACATGACGTGCTGCTTTGTATTGGCACGGGAAAAGTGGTTGGGGACGAGAAACGCCTTCGGTATCACGGCGACCAATTTTATTTAAAGACTCCTGAGGAAATGGCGACCGTTTTCGGAGAGACGCCAGAGGCTCTGCTTAATACGGTGAAAATCGCAGAGCGTTGCAATGTAGATTTGTCCGAATCGAGTAATCATCTGCCGAATTTTAGTGTTCCAGATTCCTCCAGCCTCGACGAGTATTTTGAACGAGTCGTGCGGGAAGGCTTCAATCAACGTCGAGTGCGACTGCTGGAACTTGCAGAGGAAGGATCGCTGCAAAATTCGTTAGATGCCTACGAAGCTCGTTTGGCGTACGAAATCGATGTGATTCAGCGGATGCAATATCCAGGATACTTCCTGATTGTCTGGGACTTCATTCGATATGCTCGAGAGCGTGGCATCCCGGTCGGACCAGGTCGGGGATCGGCAGCTGGAAGCCTCGTCGCGTACTGCCTCAAGATAACTGACGTGGATCCGCTTGAATTCGGCCTTATTTTTGAGCGATTCTTAAATCCAGAACGTGTTTCCCTGCCTGATATTGACATTGACTTTTGCGAACGACGTCGTGGAGAGGTGATTGATTACGTCACGCAGAAGTACGGTCGAGAGAACGTAGCGCAGATTATTACGTTTGGCACCATGAAGGCCCGTGCGGCCGTTCGTGACGTTGGTCGGGCCCTTGATATTTCCTATGCTGACGTGGATCGTGTGGCGAAACAAATTCCTCCCACACTTGATATGACGCTTGAACGTGCGCAAAACGAAAGCGCTCCACTTAAAGATTTGATGCAACGTGACCCGCGGGTTACGGAGTTATTGAGTGTTGCAAAACGATTAGAAGGCATGACGAGACATGCATCAGTTCATGCGGCTGGTGTTGTTATTGCCCCGAAACCGTTAACAGAGTTTGTGCCACTCTATAAGAACCAAAAAGGTGAGATCACAACGCAGTGGGCCATGAAAGAGATTGAGCGAATCGGTCTCTTGAAGATGGATTTCTTAGGCTTGCGAACCCTCACATTGTTGGACGATGCAGTGAAAACCATCCGCCAGAATGAGAGTATTGATTTAGCTCTGGCGGATATTCCTCTCGATGATTACAGGACTTATCAGTTATTTGCCGATGGAAGAACTTTGGGAATATTTCAGTTTGAAAGTTCTGGAATGAGAGAGATCCTGCGAAAAGCGAAACCGCAACGCATAGACGATCTTATTGCGCTGAACGCCTTATACCGTCCTGGGCCTCTGCGTGGGGGCGTGATCGATGATTTTATAGCCCGCAAGCATGGCAAGGTTGCCATTAAATACGAGGTGCCAGAGCTCGAGCCGATTTTAAGCGACACTTATGGTGTCATTGCGTACCAGGAACAGGTCATGAGAATTGCGTCAGACCTGGCTGGTTTTAGCATGGGTGAGGCCGATCTCTTAAGAAAGGCGATGGGTAAGAAGGATGCTCGTGTCATGAAGGCACAGCGTGACCGCTTTATTGAAGGAGCGACTGAACGAAAACTTCCAAAGAATAAAGCCAAGAAAATTTTTGAGCTTATGGAGTATTTTGCGGGATACGGGTTCAATAAATCTCATGCGACAGCGTATGCATTGCTCGCATATCAGACCGCGTATTTGAAGGCTAACTACCCTTGGTACTTTATGGCTGCCTTGCTGACTAGTGAGTCACAAAATACTGACAAACTTGGCGTGTATTTGGGCGAATGTCGTGACATGGCTGTGCCGATTCTGGCACCAGACGTTAACGTGAGTGATGTGCGGTTTACTGTCGACAACGAAGGCATCCGTTTTGGTCTAGGCGCAATTAAGAATGTGGGCGAATTAGCGATTATGTCAATACTGGCCTGTCGAGCCGAGACTCAACGGATTAGATCGCTTCATTCGCTCTGCGAAAACGTCGACCTGCGACTCGTAAACAAACGTGTGCTTGAAGGATTGGTCAAGGCAGGGGCGCTGGATTCTCTGGTACGCAGTGCGAGTTCAGAGTCTGAAGCATCAAAGTCTCGTTCGAAGCTGTTCGCCCTGATTGATCGTGCGGTTGAACACGGCAACCGATTCCAAAAAGATCGTGAGTTAGGCCAGTCTCAGCTGTTTGATGATCTTGATGGTGACAGTAGTTCCGAGAACGGCATTGACTTACCTAATGTCGCATCGTGGTCAGAAATTCAGAAGTTGTCGTATGAGAAGGAATCGCTCGGACTGTATTTTAGTGGCCACCCATTGGACAGATATACGAGTGTTTTAGCAATGAAGGGAATTCGGCCGATTGCTGAATTAGGTGTCTCGTCGCGAAGTGTATGTGTTGGCGGTATCGTGACGGCAGCCCGTCAGCTGAAGACTCGCCGAGGAGATGCCATGGCGGTCTTTTCCTTAACGGACCAGACAGCTGGTCTTGAGGTCGTCGTGTTTCCGGAAGTGTTTCGGAGGTGTCATGCCTTAACCACGAACGATACGATGGTCTTTGTTCGTGGAAAATTTGAGCGGGATGATGAGACTACGAAACTGATTGCCAGTGAAATTTCCTTGATAGATGAGTTAGACACGAACGTGGCCAAGGAGATCAGAGTGCAACTCACAGCTCCGCGGCATAATCGGAAAACATTCGAAGAGTTAGCCAAGATATTTTCTACACATAGTGGAGATCAGTCCATCTCAGTTGAGTTGCAAGTGCCACACAATGGTGAAGTCTTGAAAGTCTTGGCAGACTTGGATAAGGTGCGGATTAATCCATCCTTGCAACTTATTGAGGCTATCGAAAATGTGTGCGGAAAAGGCACTGTTTCTTTAAACTAGGGCCAGCGGTTTTTATGGGAATAGAGATACTCGACTTTGAAGAGCCCATCGGTGTCCTGCTAAAGGAAATCGAAGCGTTAGAGTTGTTGCCGGTGACGACTCAACGACAAGGCGAAATTGAAGGCTTGCGGAGCCGAGTCGCTATGGTTCGAGACGAAGTCTACAAGTCATTGACCCCATGGCAACGAGTGATGGTTGCGCGGCATCCCAATCGACCGACCACGCTTACCTATATTAAAAACCTCTTCGATAATTTTGTTGAGTTGCATGGAGACCGGTTGTTCGCGGATGACCACGCCATTGTTACAGGATTCGCTGATTATAAGGAGAGACCTGTGCTGGTCGTCGGACATCAAAAGGGTAGTAGCGACGTCAAGGATAAGATCTATCGAAATTTTGGATATGCGAAACCGGAAGGGTATCGGAAGGCTCTTCGATTAATGAAGCTCGCCGAAAAGTTCAACAGACCAATAATCGTGTTTATCGATACTCCTGCAGCTTATCCTGGTGTCGAATCTGAAGAGAGAGGGGTCGCGGAGGCGATCGCACGTAATTTACGTGACATGTCCAAGCTTAAAGTGCCTGTCGTTGTGTCGATTGTGGGAGAAGGCGGTAGTGGTGGAGCACTCGGACTTGCGATTGGCGACAGTATATTAATGCAAGAGTTTGCTATCTACAGCGTGATTCCGCCCGAAGGCTGTGCTGCTATTCTGTGGCGCGATGCGAATCAGAAAATGGAAGCTGCGAAGGCGTTGAAAATTAGCGCCCCAGAGCTGTTAGAGCTTGGAGTGGTGGACACCATTATTGATGAGCCGTGTGGTGGCGCCCATGCGGATCAAGTCCAGGCTGGAAACCTTGTTGATAAAGTTCTCTCGGCGACTCTTGATCAGCTGGATCGCGATAGCGTTGAAACGCGTCTAGCAAAAAGATACGAGAAATTCCGACGAATGGGTAACGTCGGCTTAAGTAATAGTTAACACCACAACGTCGCGAAGTTTCTCAGCGCGGTAGTGGGCTCAACGTAGGCCTTCAATAAACAGTATTATGCGGCAACAACGCTGGGAATATTTAACCTGCGAAGAGGCAAGTGCGGATGCCTTGTCCGGCGAGTTAGGGATTAGTCCGATTGGCGCTCGGCTACTGGTTCAGCG
>DODG01000349.1:1861-3220 GCA_003509065.1 Acidobacteriota bacterium | reverse complement strand
CAGACGGTCTTGTCATCATTTACTCCATAGTGGCCACTTGAATAAATAGCCAAGTTTTTAGTTAAATCACACGGGATCCGAAACAAGTCATCCGAGTTTTGGTTTTTCGTACCTCGCTTTGGAGGTGCGAGGCGAATTTGGCCAAGGCCGATGCCAGCTTTCATAACCAAACGAAGGATCTTGTGACATATCACCATTTTGAGCAATTCTGTCATCCATGGACGAGTCAATAGATGACATTAATTCATTAGTTAATTCGGTATCAAGTCGACGAACTATCTCAGCAAACTCGATATTTTCATAAAGGTTTACCTGCTCTTGTGGATCATTCAACATGTCAAATAATAAATTCTCTCCTGTACGGTATTTGTGCAACTTATATCGACCGTCATAGTTCATCCAGCCATCGCCGAGTAATCCAAAAATATTAGAACGGCCTGAGTCACCAGGCATACCTTCACCAGGCAGAGGTTGTGCGTCGTACCATGCCGGCTGATCGACACCAGCCCAACTTAACATAGTCGCAGTGATGTCTCGCAACTCAACCATCGCCTCTTGAGTTTGCCCGGCTTCAATTCCTGGTCCCATTGCGACCATCGGAACCCGTATCGCTGACTCAAAAAAGGATGCTTTGCCAATCAAATTGTGATCACCAAGATAATCACCGTGGTCAGAAGCAAGTACAACATAAGTATTTTCTAACAACCCTTTTTTACGCAGGGCATCGATTATTGCACCGACCTCGAAATCAATCTGTTGAACTAATGCTGAGTAATGCTTCCGGACAGTATGCTTGGCCGAATCGGGGAATTCAGCGTAGTCAACCCCATTCCATGGGCGCTTATTACCGTCAACATTCCCCTGGCGCATTTTGGGAGAATGGGCACCCACTTCAGGTGCAGATTTTGGAATTTTTGATTCCTCAATACCCTCAAAAAAACGCTCATCCGGATCATATGGGCAGTGTGGTCCTGGAAAGCCAACCATCATAGCGAATGGCTGATCAGACCCGTATTGTTCAATGAATTTGACCGACTCTGACCCGACGAATCGATCCCATGAGTGCTCCCATGGAATGTCATGAATAACAGCCCCTTTGTTTTCATGATATCCAGGCATTTCATTGCCATGCAGCTTTCGCAAACCATGCCTTTTTAGGTAATGATAATAATCGTCCCGCACCTCCAGCCAGCGCTTGTCTTCACAAATTACCCGATACTGAAAACCCCGTCTCTCATCCCATGGATAGAAATGCATCTTCCCGATGCCGGCTGTGTAGTAACCGTTCTCAGATAAAATCTCCGGCCATGTCCGTAATCCAGCATCTCTCCAGTCGGCACGAAGGTTGTGAAGATTCGT
>DODG01000349.1:0-1469 GCA_003509065.1 Acidobacteriota bacterium | reverse complement strand
GAAAATGAATTGGAGTAAGACACTCCATTTTCAGCAATAGAATCAATATTGGGAGTGTTAAGCCAATCAGCCCCATTAAATCCAGTGAAATCCGCTCGAAATTGATCGGGAAATAAAAATACGATATTGGGGCGTTTTGAATCTTCCTGCAACTTAAATCTCCCGAAAGAACATGGCGCTGTTCTAGCAACAAAACTGATAATCCCGAAGAATAGGATATTACCGCTATATCATCAATCTTTTCTTGAGCAGAAAAGCCTCTGATGTGAGGTCAATCCAGATAAGCTCTTACCCATGCCTACCAACTGCGATACACCTACAACAATGAGATCAAAACGTGTAAAGCTTGGCCAAAGCAACATGGAAGTAAGCCGGGTAGGGGCAGGAACTTGGCAGTGGGGCGGAAGGTTTTACTGGGGATACGGTCGATCATATACAGACGTAGATCTTGCTAATGCATTCTCCGCTTGTATAGCTGGCGGCATCAACTGGTTCGACACTGCCGAAATATACGGTAGAGGACGATCAGAGCAGCTACTCGGAAAATTAATACAAGGCTCTCAAGTAAACAAAAAACCTTCACCAGACCAAATAATTGTCGCGACCAAGTTCTTCCCTTATCCATGGCGCTGGAGACATCATTCTTTCCGCAATGCACTCGAAAAAAGCTTAAATAGACTTGGCGCCCAGTCAGTTGATCTTTATCAAATTCATTTTCCACTACGTCCCCGTAATTTCAAATATTGGGTTGATGCCCTGGCCGATGCGGCCGAAGATGGTCTCATCAAAGCTGTAGGTGTATCCAATTTCACATCCGAACAGACAAAACGGACTCACGAAATTCTTTTAGGCAGAGGAATCCAACTGGCTTCAAACCAGATCGGATACAGTCTGCTCAATCGATCTCCCGAATCCAACGGGATTTTAGAGGCATGCAAAGAACTCGGCGTGTCAGTTATATCTTACGGCCCTCTTGCCGAAGGCTTATTAACCGGGAAGTACGGGCCACAGAATCCTCCACCTCTACCACGCCGGTGGCGTTGGGCAGGCAGGCGATTAAAAGTATTACCGCCATTAATTTCCTTGATGAAAGATATCGGTAGCAGTCATAAATCAACGCCTTCACAAGTCGCACTTAATTGGCTTATCAAGAGAGATACTTTGCCAATCCCAGGCGTGAAATCAGCCCGTCAGGCAGCGGATAATGCCGCAGCTATGAATTGGAACTTAACTGAAAGCGAATTCGACGCCCTAAACAGGGCAACTATCAATTTCCTACCCGACTAATCACTCAGCAAAACTTAAGCCTGAATAGAAATGGGCCTATCTGCTGACTCTTTATCACCATGAAAATGCGAAATTACCAACTGCAATTTTTCACAGAGATTACTAGGCTCGTTCGATGAGATAAACCATGTTTGCACTTCTTGGTTGTCTGCACTCAAGAAATCAATCTCAACACCCGAACC
>DODG01000056.1 GCA_003509065.1 Acidobacteriota bacterium | reverse complement strand
AGACTCCAGCGTGATGTTGAAAGTCACCATTGGTAAAAGTATGAATAATGTATATGCGCCAAGCATTACGAGGTCGCCATGGCCAAAATTGACAACAGTCGTAGCGCGATAAAGTATCGTCATCGAGAGCGCAATCAACGCATAAAGCATGCCGATAGCAATGCCACTGACTACCAGTTGAGGCAGGACTGGTAGCATCGCATCCCAGTTGGCAAGGACTGACTGGATTTGTTCAATCATGACTTTTCCGTATCGTGTTAAGCATCGATGGCATACCAATGTGTTGTTCTAGCGCAGAACTGATAAATGTGCCCTGATGGCGATTCGCGGTACAAATTTCCCTTATAAAATGAGGCCGGCAGACGCGTGATTCAGTGCGCTGCCGGCCTCATTAGAGCCTAATTCTGCATATTGACTAAATAAACATAATTTGGTCAATGCGCTTAGTGGAGTGCTTTACCCCAGCTGCTAAAAATAACCTCATTTCCATCTTTATCTAAACCGTTGAAGTACATATCGCTGATACCCACATGTTGTTCAGCAGTTATCGTCACTCGACCGGCAGATATATTGTTATCAAAGTCCCTCAAAGTCTCAATAGCTTTGATATAGGTGTCTCGCGTCAAGTCACGTCCGGCGCGGCGAAAACCTTCGACCACACCGATGCCGTTGAATAACCCAAAGTAATAGAAATGGGTTGGGTCACCAGTTTTGGGAAGTTCATCTTTTGTCAGGTACTTGATGAGGATCTGTTTGCCCCATTCAAGCGCAGGAGAATTAATCTTATCCTTGTAGAGGTGACCTTGAAAAAAGACACCGTTGACTGCTTTCGCATTGCCCACTTGTTGCACGACTTGCCCAAAATCAGCGCCAAGAGCACCAATGATAGGAGTGTTGAGCTTGTACTTATGGGCGGCCTTTAGCAAGATAACGAGTTCTGGTTGATATAAACAACCTAGCACGCCGTCAACGCCCTTCGATTTAATCTGGAGGACTTGTGCAGTCGCGTCTGTCGATCCCCGTTCCATAGCGGTATCAAGAACAACTTCTGCTCCTTGGGATTCAATGTAGTCTTTCGCGGGATCACAGTAGCCTCTTGCCCAATCATTGGTATGCGCAACGATGGCGATCTTCTTAGTATTCGGCTTGGTCATGATGAATTTGCCCATGGTCATGCCACTAAAGTAGCCGTTCGGCGTAACATGAAACATGTATTTGGGTGGAGCACTTGTGCCACCGGACCCTACAGAGCCTGTGATTTTCGGGTTGGCCGATACACCACTCCAGGGTACGCCTTCTTTCAGCAAGGTGGGTTTCACGGCCATTGCCACGCCACTGCATGGGTTGACGGTAATCATAAAGACTTTTTCGTCGTATACCATTTTCTTTGCCGCAGCAATTCCTTTGGCCTGTGCGCAGGCAGTATCACCAAGGACGATGTCAAACTTTCGTCCAAAAACGCCACCCATGTCGTTGACGTAACGCATATAGGCCACTGAGCCGTAATTTAAAGGATTAAACATAGCGGCCTTCCCGGAAAAAGGTCCAATGTTGCCAATCTTTATCGATGTATCAGTAATACCGCGTTCAGCTGCTGCGGCAAATCCAGAGACTGAAGCAATCGTTATGGCAATGGCAGCGGTCTTGAGAGATTTTTGTAAAGCGTTCATCACTTTTCCTCCTTAACTTGGAAAGGTTCAAAGTAAGCGTATCGTTTCGCGGATACGCTCTACGCCGTCATAATCTCGCGGTCTCTTTGGTAATGCAACTAATCCCCGCCTATTAGTCTGGGATTTACTCGAGAAAATGGAAAAAGCGCGATACATCGCCCAGCGTTTAATCTTGGAATTGAGATGAATGTCATCACACAAATGCCATCACCATTAAGAGCCTTAATGTGGATGCTAGGGACCAGTTTCTTCGCCATTCTAATCGGGGTGTCGGGACGGGAATTGTCGGCTGAAATGTCCCTGTTTCAGATCATGTTTTTCCGTAATCTAATCTGTCTCTTGGCGACGATAGTGGCATTCCTATTCATCGGTTGGAAGAGCGTTCGGACAAATTTTATCGGACGCCATATTGTGCGTAACGTGGTTCATTTTTCTGCGACCTATTTGTGGTTTGTTGGCATTGTTTCAATTCCGATGGCGGAGGTTTTCGCTTTAGAGTTCACAACGCCTCTTTGGACCGCACTGCTTGCCTGGATTTTTCTTGGCGAGCGCCTCGGGCGGCGACGGATTGCGGGTGTCCTGCTTGGATTTTTTGGTGTTCTTATTATCCTCCGACCCGGGATTGCAATTATTCATCCGGCGGCGATGGCTGTTATTGGTGCAGCGGTGGGGTTAGCCGTGGCGTATGTTCTGACAAAGAGTGTCATCAAGCAGGATTCGCCGTGGACCATTTTGTTTTGGATGAATCTTGTTCAATTACCCATCTCCCTTGCATTGTCTCTACCAACGTGGATGTGGCCGTCAGTGTCGTTGGCGCCCTGGGTGCTGGTTGTTGGCATCGCTGGATTCGGAGTGCACTACTCCATATCGAAGGCCTTGGTTTATGCAGACGCGTCGCTGGTGGTTCCATTCGACTTTTTGCGTTTGCCGCTAATTTCGGTTGTTGCGTGGATCCTTTACAACGAGTTTCTAGACCCTTTTGTTTTCATCGGGGCGGCGATCATCGTTGGCGGCAGCGTTTTAAACGTGCGACGGGGGTTGAGTCAGTAAGATTTCTACTTGTGGTGGTTGTCGATAGCATTAAGCGAGTTGGGTTAATGGGGCGACACGTAGCGGGCGATGTCGGCATGGGTTGCAAACCAGGCATCTCCCGTGCTCTTTATGTGTTCAATGAGATCCTCGAGGATCCATATGCGTGAGCGATATCCAATCACATGGGGGTGCATCGTTAACAAAAAGAGACCGTTTTCCTCGCGGGCGCGATCATATTCCCGTCGAAATATGTCATAAACTGCGGTCGGTGGAGTATAGGGTCGCAGGCCGCCGAAGCGGGCCATATTGAAATAAACGGCGTCGTCGCGGATCCATTCCACGGGTAGTTCGACGATGCCTGTAGCTTTGCCGTTCTCCAGAAGCTCGTAGGGATCATCGTCAGCAAACAACGAGGAGTCATACAAGAGTTCGAGTTCACGTTCGATTCGTAATGTGTTGGGGCTGAAATCCCACGACGGCGTTCGAAGGCCAACGGGTCGAACACCGGTAATTTTTTCGAGTGTTTCGGCTGAGCGAAACATAAGGTCCTTCTCTGTCTCGTAAGGGAGGACCGAATTTAATTCGTGAATCCATCCGTGAATGCCAATTTCGTGTCCAAGGTCGATTACCCGTCGTTGCTCGTCAGGGTGAAGTAAGGCCGACACAGCCGGGACGAAGAAGGTTGCTGAAATGTCGTGTTTGGTAAGAATATCAAGAATTCTAGGTACGCCTTTACGCGTGCCGTACTGGCCCCATGAGAGGCGCCCGACCGATTTCCCGCCGTCGCGAAGTTCATTGGTTTCATGGTCCGAGTCGAATGAGAGAGCTACCGCTACAGAGGCGCCCCCCGGCCATTTCGCAGGTAACAAATTTCTACCGGCACGCACTTGATCAACAAGACCCCGCCAGTGCGGTTCATCCCATGTCCATGGTTCTGATTCGTCATTCATGATGAGCTAATCCTCTTTGTATGTGCGCGTAGAACTGACCAGTCGTCATATCCCGGCGATTGGCGTGATCTTGCTACCGTCCGAAAACCTTTGCACTTGGAAGGGTGTTGGATCGACAAGGGGTTGTTGGCCGACAGCAAGTTGGGCGGCAAACTCTCCTGCTGCGGGGCCGATTCCGA
>DODG01000053.1:1436-3048 GCA_003509065.1 Acidobacteriota bacterium | reverse complement strand
ATTATCGCGCGTTTGGACATGAAGAAAAGCCCTAAGTCCTGTCGATTGTACGGGGTTCAGCCACAACGGTCAAACGGAAACAGCTGCTGGAAGTCGGGTCACACTCATCACAACCTGAAGATGTGATCCCCTGAAATATCACGGAAGGCGTTGCGCGTGTCGACTACGAGAGGGGCCTTACGTGCAATTTCGGCATAATCAAACGCTTTGTGACTGGTTGTCACCAGCGCGCAATCAATTCCACCCTCAAACGCGACCTCTGGGACCACGGATTCAAGGGCCAAATCACCTTCCTTAAAGGATGGCACGTAGGGATCACTATAGGACACTATCGCCCCACCCCGATGCAGAAGCTTCATGATGTCGAGTGCGGGCGACTCTCGAATGTCACTTACATCCGGCTTGTATGCCACGCCAAACAGGTGCACCCGAGCGTTTCGTACAGCCTTCCCCACACTGTTCAGCGCCTCCGTTGTTCGTTCGATGACGTACCGCGGCATGCCGGCATTAACATGGCCTGCGAGTTCGATAAACCGACTTTCAAAGCCGCTTTGTCTCGCCTTCCAACTCAAATAGAACGGATCGACAGGAATACAGTGCCCTCCAAGTCCCGGCCCAGGATAAAAAGGCATGAAGCCGAATGGCTTGGTCTTAGCTGCATCGATGACTTCCCACACGTTCACATTGAGGTTATGACACATCAGGGCCAGTTCATTGACTAAACCAATATTGACAGCGCGGAAGGTGTTCTCCAGCAACTTCACCATTTCTGCGACTTGGGTCGACGACACAGGAACAACCGAATCCACGATCTGTTCGTACAGGGCGGTAGCAACCTGTGTCGATGTCTCACCGACACCACCAACCACTTTCGGAATATTCGCCGTCTTCCACGTTGGATTACCCGGGTCAACCCGTTCAGGAGAGAATGCTAAATAAAAATTGTGCCCCGCTCGAAAGCCTGAACGCTCAAGCATTGGCTGAACGACTTCCTCTGTCGTTCCAGGGTAGGTCGTCGACTCCAGGATTACCAATTGCCCTTCCTGCAAATGTTTAGCAATCGCTTCCGTCGCGGCAACCACAAACGTTAAATCTGGATCTTTCGTTTTTCGAAGTGGCGTCGGTACACAAATATTCACCGACGCGACTTCCGTTAGACGAGAAAAATCTACCGTGGCTTCCAGTCGGCCTGATGAGATAACCTCCTGCAACTGGTCCGATGGCACATCTGGAATATATGAATCACCGTTGTTAATGCGTTCGACCTTACTCGAGTCAACATCAAATCCAAGCGTCGAAAATCCGGCTTTCGCAAATTCAACAACCAACGGGAGACCAACGTACCCGAGGCCGACCACGCCGACCTTAACAGTGTGCTGCTTTAACCCTTGGATCAGTTCGTCCAACGCAGGTGACGCCTGCTGCCGTCCGGTTCTCGCTGAGCGTGTAGACTTAGCCATTTCTGTACAATACGGTCAGTAACCCAAGATTATTGACACTAATACGTTACCATGCTTCAATTTGTTGAGTCGTCGGACAGGCCTGCATCTCTTGTCGACTATCATTAAGCATCCCTGCCGTTTATTGAGATCATGGATTGTGGATTAGGTAA
>DODG01000053.1:0-1120 GCA_003509065.1 Acidobacteriota bacterium | reverse complement strand
ATTGTGGATTAGGTAAATGATCGGCACTAAGAAAATTGCGGTAGTACTGCCAGCATACAATGCAGCCAAGACCTTGGTAAAGGTCGTTGAAGCGATCCCTAGAAATATCGTTGACGATGTCATCCTAGTTGATGACTCCTCATCAGACGACACCGTCACGATCGCCAAACAATTAGGCCTCGCCTGCTTTGTCCATCCACGGAACCGCGGATACGGAGCCAACCAGAAAACCTGTTTTCGCCACGCACTCTCTAGAGGTAACGATATCATCGTTCTGCTGCATCCTGATTATCAATACAGTCCAGAACTCATTACCCCACTGGCCCACATGGTGGCATCGGAAATTTATGATATTGCACTCGGCTCCCGTATGCTTGGCAAGGGAGCTTTAATCGGTGGGATGCCACGGCATAAGTTTGTAGTCAACAAACTCCTCACGGTATTCCAGAATGCGATGCTGAACCAGCATCTATCTGAATATCACACTGGCTATCGCGCATTCTCAAGTAAATTCCTATCCCAAGTACCCTACGAAAATAATTCGAATGCTTTCATCTTCGATAATGAAATTCTTCTTCAAGCGTTTTATCTTGAATCTCGGATTGGCGAAATTTCCTGCCCGACCCGATATGATTCAAACTCGTCTTCGATCAGTCTGCTTCCGGGCCTGATCTATGCTTTCCAAGTTATCAGTCGAACGATCGCCTATCGACTGACCCGCCTTGGTCTTCTGAAGGACAGGTTGTACATGAGTTTGGGCTGATTTTGATCTGCGTCGAACCTTCTTGCTTCGTTAACCTGCAGTCACTCACGCCAAAAGACCACGCAAATGTAAATATCTCTGTAAAGCATCCTCCCACGTGGGCATCGAAATCCCTGCCTCGGCTAACTTGCCGGTCGACAACGCACAGAACAGTGGTCGCTCTGCTTTCAACGAAACGTCAGCCAGAGAGATCGGACATAATTGGCTTTTTCGTTGCAACAAGTGAGTGACGTGTGCAGCGAGATCAAGCCATGTCCCGTGTCCCAGATTGACACAGTGATAGAGGCCTGGATCAGGAGCAAGTTCGACAAGTCTCCGCGTCGCCTGTGCTACATCCAGCACGTAACTTGGAGACAC
>DODG01000015.1:6534-9234 GCA_003509065.1 Acidobacteriota bacterium | reverse complement strand
CTCTCGATTTGCGACTTCTATTAGAGCTAGCATCTTCATCTGATCTTCAGGAGGGAGCGTCAGATACAAAATGTCGATATCTTCACGTTGAAGAACATCCGCGGTTTCCTTTAGAGTTCCTAGTAATGGTAACCCCCTATATCCGAGTTGACTCGTTGTCGCTTTATCGTCGACAAATCCAATTATTTGATGACCAAGCTCTCGATAACGAAGCGCTTTATCTGCAACTCGTCGACCCAGTTCTCCAGCGCCAGCAATCAAAACACGCTTGAGGCCAATCCCAGCGCGCCATCGACGTTCGAGAATTTCACGAACCGCTTTACGGGCACTGTAAGTAAAGATGGTATTGAAAAATAAAAATATAACCCAAGCTACCTGAGATATTTCAAATGCACCACGCTGTTTTAATTCCTCTGGAAGGTAGTAGGTTTGAATATAAAGGGTGCTAAGAATACCGAGGACGACTGCTAGGATGCTTCCAATAAAGACTCCAAAAAAATCATCGATGTTTGTTCGACTGCGATTAGCTCGGTATAGACCATTAATCTGAAACGCAAGCGGCACAAGAAGTCCAATAATCGGAAGAACGGCTAAGTATTGTTCAAAGGGTGGATAACCTCTAGTAATCGGAAGAATCCCTAGTTCAAATCTAAACAAATAAGCGACAATAAAGGCAAGCATCCCAAGGATTGAATCTGCGAGGACGTATAACCCGCCTTGTAGATTTGGATGTCGTTTAATCATGTCTAATTTTCTACTGAAAGATTCAGGGCTTCATCGATTGTACTTTTGAACTCAGTTCGAAAACGAGCAGCCGAAAAACGCTCCGCGTTTTTTCGGATAATACTCTGATCAAACGAACGGGCCTGAGCGTTGCTCAGAGCCTCAGCAAAAGCCTCCACTGTTGGTTGATTCACCAAAATTCCTGTTTCTCCATCTACTACAGTCTCAACCGCGCCACCACGTTTCAGGGCTATTACGGGGCAACCGCATGCCTGAGCTTCCACAGAGGCAATTCCAAACTCTTCTTCACCAGGTAATAGCATAGCCTTAGAACTTCGATAGAGATCTCGAATTGCATCGTTTGTAAGAGGCCCCATAAATTCAATATTCGAATCAGCAAGTTGACGGAGCCTGTTTAGATCTGGACCATCGCCAACAATTCGTAATTTTATTCCGGAAAGTTTACACGCACTGATTGCCAAGTCTATTCGCTTGTAAGGAACAAGAGCCGAAACAACTACAAAGGAGTCTTCGGGCGTCATATTGTTAGGGCTATAAAATTTCGTATCAACTGGAGGATATATAACCTTCGCAGAACGATTGTAGTATCGCTGAATTCTGTCAGCCACATGTTGTGAGATTGCGATATACAAATCTACTCGACCGGACGTTGCGGTATCCCACCGAGCTAGCGAATTGAGAATCGGAAACATTAAGCCGCTTACAATGCTTCCAACTCGTTCGGCTCCGAAGTAATCATCATACTGTTCTCGCGCATATCTCATCGGCGTAAAGCAGTAGCAAACGTGAAAAGCCCGTCCTGTCCTTACAGCCGATTTAGCGACGCAGTGGCTTGTGCTGATAATCAGATCATGACTATCTAGATCGAACTGCTCAATCGCGCACGGAAAAAGGGGTAGGTAATACCGGTAAAGCCGGTCGGAAAAAGGAAGATATTGAATAAAAGATCGGTGAAGCGACCGATTTTCAATTACGGACGAAACCGATTTTCTTTTATGAAGAAGGGTGTAGAGATCTGCCTTTGGATAGAGTTCACAAACTGCTTCCAGGGCTTTTTCCCCGCCACGCATTCCAGTTAACCAGTCGTGAACTAGCGCCACCCGAGAGCGAGCTTTCTCTGCACCGTTTTTAGTATTATGCATTCCTGAGTCTGTCATTAATGAGTTTTATGCACTGCCAAGAGGTGACAAGTGGTTAGGAGCTGCTGAGTTCATCGTATATCTGCTTAACCTTAATAACTGATCTCTCCCACGAATAAAACTTTGCTCGTTCCAAGCCATTTTGTGTGAGTTTCTCACGATATGCCGAATCTTCCAAGACGGTTTGGATTCCATTGGCGATGGAATTCACATCATAAGGATCCACTAACATTGCTGCATTGCCAACGACTTCTGGAAGAGAAGACACGTTGGAGGTGATGACTGGAGTACCACTGGCCATTGCCTCAAGAGGAGGCAGGCCGAAGCCTTCATACAGTGAAGGAAAAACAAATGCATCTGCAAGCCTATATAGGATTGAAAGAGTGTCAGAAGGTACAAATCCTAAAAACCGAACGTATTTATGCAATTGGTAACGATGTACGGTTCTTCTTAAGGCCGTGTATTTGGTGATTTCGTCTCCTATTATTAGGAGCGTTAAAGTTGTCAGACCGTCTTTTCTAAGTTTAAAGAAAGCATCAATTAGGCGTTCCAGGTTCTTGTGCGGTTTGACATTACCGACGTAGAGCAAGAACGGGCTTTTTAGCTGATATCGCTCTTGGACTCTCGCGATGGCTTCAACTGATGGTGTGATCTTGAATTGCTCATCAATTCCGTTCGGAATAACGGTAATTTTTTCTGGATCTATATTGAAGAACTTCAAGATATCATTTTTCGAAGCTTCCGAAACGGTGAGCACTCGACTCGATCGATTCGCAGCTATCCAAAGTGCCGTACGGGCATAGATGTGGGCGACTCT
>DODG01000015.1:3607-6135 GCA_003509065.1 Acidobacteriota bacterium | reverse complement strand
GTCGTAAAAGGAAGCGTGTAATGAGGCGCATGAAAGACATCAACCTTCGCTCGTCTCAGTTGTGCTGGTATGCGAAGTTGTTCACTGATCGAGTACAACGGGTCTGTTTGGGGAAGAGACCGAAAATTCTCACCCAAACCTTCAACAAAGCCGTTATCTTGGGGTCGACACAGTAAAACGTAATCTGTGTCTCTATCAATTCTTGCCAGATTGATGACTAGGTTGCGGATGTATGTTCCGATGCCGTAATCATGAAGCTTTCGAAGATCAATGCTAATTCGCACCTTGGGCTGTCTCTAGCGGGAAATATGTACCCAACCTAATATGCAATAGCGTTATAGCTAACTTTGTAAGTGTAACAGAAGATAGTTGATCCCCCTCGAGAGCGTTTGAAGCTAAAAAGAGCGATCGGGCCTAAAACGTAAATATACCCTTAGAACTGGAACCCATAATGGTAAATGTTTTTCGTAAAACGCTAGATGGCTTTCTTGATACGCTAGGCGAGTTGCCTCTGGTGCAGTCTTCGCTGATTGTCCTCTTGCATGCACGATCTCGACATCCGAAGTAAACAATACTTGGTAGCCAAGTTTTCGAATACTTGAACAGAAATCAATATCTTCAAAGTACATGAAGTATCGTTCGTCAAGAAATCCAACCTCTGCTGCAACGTTCCTTCTAACAAGTAAACAGGCCCCACTAACCCATGCAGTAAACCTGGATCGACTGGCCCGCAAACGAATTAGGCTCAAGACGAATCGAACATTCCGAGTCACGCACCATTCGACAAGTAATCGGAAAAACTCCGTGAAAGGCGTGAGCGTCGAACCAAAGGATGACTCCGTTACTCCATTTAGGTCAACAAGACGGGGGGCCACTACCGCGACTCGCTTGTCTTGAAGTAGTTTATTTAACAATGCGTCAATCGCGTCTGCGGAAACTACGGTGTCGCTGTTAAGAAGAAGAATAAATTCGGAAGAGCTTTGGCGAATACCTAAATTGCATGCTCGAGCAAAGCCGAGATTCTTATCTGCTACCACAACGGAAACATCTGACCAGCGCGACCGGATTCTCTCGACGGTTCCATCTTTTGATGCGTTGTCGACCACAATGATTTCATATTTACAACCTACCTCCTGATCTCGTATGGCCTCGATGCAGCGCTCTACTGCAGCACAGGTGTTATAACTAACTATAACAATCGAGACTTCAGTCATATCGATAGGTGGCTGCTTGCTCGACAGCTCGCAGGGTCCGCCTTGCCGTGTCAGCCCAAGTGTATCTGTCTAGAACTTCAGTTGCTGCGCTTAGAATAGCAATCCGTTTTGGCGAATCCCATAACAGTTCAGACAGTGCGATAGCGGTTGAACGAATATCGTTAAGTGGCACGAAGGATGCAGCTTCTCCCATGACCTCCCGTGCAATTTTTGTGTCAAGCATTACACTTGGGGTGCCAAAGGCTAAGGCTTCGAGGGGAGGGAGTCCAAATCCCTCGTACTCCGATAAAAATGCGAACACTTTGGCTTTGCGGTAAAGCTCCATTAGGTCGTCATCACTAATCCAAGATTCAATTGAGACATAGTTCGGTATTCCAACAGAATTGACAATACTTTCTAGGTCAATATGCGGGTAAGTCCGATTGTCTCCTACGATGGACAGGCGGGCACGTGAATCTCGATTTTGCACAATCGCGAAAGCCCGAATAAGGTCGGGTAGCCGCCGCCTCGTAAAACAAGAGCCTGCAAAGAGCACCAAGCGCGACTCCCTTGAACCGAGATTCTGACCTCTACGGCGAGAAGAGCCAAGAGGCGTAACTATGATTCGATCGCTATTGATGTTTAGATGGTCGACAATCTCTTTTCGAGAGAATTGAGACAGCGTTAAAACGGTATGCGCAAACCTGGCTGATTTGGCAGCGAGTAGTCGTCTTCGAATTCCTTCTCTCCAGTTGAACCAGTCTGGCCTTGAGAAATAAGAGACGTCATGCAGGGCCAAGACAAAAGGAACCTGAAGCATTAGAGGCGCGGAATAGTTAGGTGCAAAGAAAACATCTAGGCTGTCTGAATTGGCTGCTTTGCATAAATGACTCTGTTCCCAGAACGTTCCTTTGCCACACCCTACGCTTCGATGTTTAAAAGCTGGATTATTGGTCAGTTTCAATCGATTAAATAAGTCGACGGCGTGCTGTTCGGAAGATGGCGAGTACAAAATGAAGGTATAGCCGATTGCGCATTGAGCCGACCATTCGATCAATAAGTTGGTCAGGTAACGACCGACTCCCGTCGTTTTACCAAATAATTCTCGTGCGTCAATGCCTATGCGCATTTCAGGAGACCTTCTTTGAGCGGCACATTACCAAGTAAGTTATATGTTCAGACGACGATTCTCAATAGCCATCGCGTAAGCATCGCGAAGAATTCTAGCTGAACGTTGCCAACTATAATGGGATGCCCGTTGAATGCCTCGAGCGACAGAGACCCTGACATGATGTGAGTCACTAAGAGTCTTTTGGATGGCGTTAGCAAGAGATT
>DODG01000015.1:0-3279 GCA_003509065.1 Acidobacteriota bacterium | reverse complement strand
GGTGTCTGTCGGGTCAACGAGAAGACCGGCATCTCCGAGGACTTCTGGAAGTGCGCCTCGATTTGATGCCACAATCGGAACTCCAGCGGACATAGCTTCAAGAATTGGTAACCCAAAGCCTTCGTCGAAGGATGGAAGCACGAGCATTCGCGCTTGTTTTAGTAGAATTTCTCGACTCTCAGTTGTCACGTAACCCATTTGTCGAACGCGACCAAGGAGTGGCGCTGCTAAAAGACGAGAAGCCCATCGACTAGCATCAGATGTCGGGCGACCGACTAATATCAAATCAGGCGCATCTTTGAATCTGTCAAGCAGTAATGTGTAAGCATCCAAGAGTCCATTGATATTCTTGCGAGTTTCAAGTGTACCAATAAAAAGAATCGGACCTGTTTTTGGTTGTTCTCTTCGTAGTAGCGAAGGAACCGTTCCCAAAGGGCAGACGACTATATGATCATCACTGATTTCAAGAATGTTTTGAACTTGTTGTCGTGTGTATTCCGAGGGGACAAGAATACAGTCAGCCCTAGAGGCGTGCTGTCGGACCAGCACTGTGTAGTCTCGACGAATTTCTTTCGAAGTGTTTTCGGGATGTTTGAGAAAATAGAGATCGTGAATCGTTATAACTTGAGCCGCATTGCTACTAGGAATCAATAAAGGGTTTGAGGAATGCACGACGTCATAGTCTGAGCCAGTGATCGTTTCAATACGAGGCCATTCCCAGCGATGCCATAATAAATTCAACAGCCTTACGGGAATCCTGCAATCGATTAGCCGAGCAGGAGTAGGCAGGGATGCAGGATCGAGTCGATCCCTCATGGAGCTAGAGAACAGTGTGAGATCTATTTGTGGTTTTTCTCCAGAGAGGCTGCCGAGCGCTTTTGAAAGTTGAAAAACTGTTTCTCCAACACCGCTACGTTCGCGAAGGGCGGGGCGGTAATCGATAAGTATTTTCACGGTGCTATGTATTTCCAGACTTTATTCTATTTTCAACGTTAGTCTTTTAGACAAGTGCCAATTATCAAGACAAAAAGTAACTTGAAAAAGATGGTAACAGAGGTTGCGGTTCCTTGATCTTTAAAACTGACAAATGCTTACTAAGCAATATCTTGACAGGACTTTGTTTGAAATGATAGCTTCTAAGTAATACAGGATAATGGACTTAGCTGGCATCTGAAGCTGTTCGCCAGCGGCTTGTAAACGCCTGAGGTTTCGACATGCGAATTGTTGTAGTGGGAACAGGCTACGTTGGTCTGGTGGTAGGTGCGTGCCTTGCGGAAAACGGCAATCGGGTGTCGTGTGTCGATGTGGATAGCACGAAGATCGATAACCTAAAAGAAGGAAAGATACCAATTTACGAACCAGGACTACAGGAACTGGTCCACCGTAATTGCGCTGAAAAACGGCTTATGTTTAGTGACCAGCTAGATAAGGCGGTCAAGGAATCTGAAATCATTTTTATCGCCGTTGGAACACCGACCGGTGATGACGGAGCAGCCGACTTAAAACACGTGATCGCGGTTGCTCAAGAAATTGGCCAGGCCATGAATGGCTATAAAGTGATCGTCAATAAGAGTACCGTTCCGGTAGGTACAGCCGAGCTTGTTCGAAAAATAATCAAGAAAGAAACAACACATTCTTTTAGTGTTGTGAGTAATCCTGAGTTTTTAAAACAAGGTGCTGCAATAGATGATTTCATGCGACCAAATCGAGTCGTTATCGGCGCGGAGGACTCGAAAGCGGTGGATAAAATGGAAGAGCTCTATGGTCCCCTTACACGTACTGGCGCACCCATCATGGTGATGGATTGTGCCAGTGCTGAGTTAGCCAAGTATGCTTCAAATGCGATGCTGGCTACACGTATCTCATTTATGAACGAGATTGCCAATATTTGCGAATTATTTGGTGCAGACATCGGGCATGTTCGTCAAGCCATGGCTTCCGACCATCGGATTGGTTCTGCGTTCCTTTTTCCTGGCGTGGGTTACGGTGGTAGTTGCTTTCCTAAGGATATTAAAGCTCTAATAAATTTTGCGAAATCTAAAGGCTATTCTAGCGAGATTCTTAGATCGGTTGAACAGGTAAATCGAAACCAGAAAATGAGGTTGGTAAAAAAGATTTGCGACCGTTTTGGGGATGCCAACTTAAAAGGAAAGAAATTTGGAGTTTGGGGTTTATCGTTTAAACCTCGCACAGACGACATGCGCGAAGCTCCGTCAATCGTTATAGTAAATTCATTAATTGAATACGGCGCAGAAGTAGTCGCCTATGACCCGGAATCTGAAATATCAGCAAAGAGGATTTTCGGAGACAAAATAAGACTAGTAAAAAAGTCCTACGACGCTCTTGATGATGCCGATGCCTTGATTGTGATAACCGAATGGAATGAATTTCGAGAGCCTGATTTCGACAGGATGCGTAAATTGATGCGTAATCCGATCATTTTTGACGGTCGTAATTTGTTCAGCGTTGAACAAATGCAAGCACAAGGCTTCGAATACATATCGATTGGTAGGTGAATCCTGGGAACGGTCCTTGTAGTTGGTGGAGCAGGTTACATTGGAAGTCATACGGCTAAGGTGCTGGACGAGTCTGGATATAACGTTGTCATTTTTGATAATTTGTCGGCGGGAAAACGTGAAGCAGCCCTTGGTAAACCCTTAATTCAAGGTGATATTCTCGATGCTGCTCTTCTCCGTGAAACGTTAACGAAATACGACATCAGCGCTGTCATGCAGTTTGCTGCCTCTTTGTCGGTTGCGGATTCTGTTGTTGATCCGAAGGGTTATTACCAAAATAACGTGGTAGGCACGCTATCTCTTCTGGGAGCGATGGTTGCCGAATCAGTGGACAGACTTGTGTTTTCTTCCACTGCAGCTATCTACGGTAACCCCGTTAAAACACCGATCTCTGAAGATCATCCGAAGAACCCGATAAACAGTTATGGCGAAACAAAGCTGACGATTGAGCGCGCGCTTCAACATTACGACCGAGCCTACGGACTTAAATCCATCAGCCTCAGATATTTCAATGCGAGTGGAGCCGATCCAGATGGTTTACTTGGAGAGAATCACGAGCCGGAAACACATTTAATACCACGCGCTTTGGACGCAGCTTCTGGAGGGCCTCCTCTTGAAATCTTCGGTGACGATTATGAGACTCCTGATGGCACGTGCCTACGCGACTATATACACGTAACCGACCTAGCCTCGGCCCACGTATTAGCTTTGGGCTGCCTCGAAGAGGGCTCCGATTCTACTGCATACAACCTTGGCAATGGTA
>DODG01000064.1 GCA_003509065.1 Acidobacteriota bacterium | reverse complement strand
AGAATGTATAAATATACATAATTGGAATGAATATGCAACAGATACGAGTTGGAGTGGCTGGCGCGACTGGCTACGCGGGTCAGGAGCTCGTCCGCCTACTCGGGCGCCATCCGAATGCCAATCTTACCGTCGCGATGGCTTCGACCGACGCCGACAAAACACTTCCTCAGTTTACTGGTATCTGGGACGGCGAAATCTCAGCTTTTTCTATCAACGAACTGGTAGAGCAAACAGATACTGTATTTCTCGCACTTCCTGAAGCCACAGCCGCAGAAGTTGGTCCCGTTTTACTCAGTCATGGTGTTCGGGTTTTCGATCTTTCCGGAGCGTTTCGCCTCCGCAATGAGAGTGCGCGTGCACGCTGGTATCCAGAAACGCCAGATGGAGTCACAGCGGTCTATGGCCTAACTGAACATAATCGGGGAGCACTCCGTGACGCACAGTATGTCGCTTGCCCAGGTTGCTATCCCACAGCAGCCTTGCTAGCGCTGCAGCCATTGATACAAGCCGGACTTGTGATGCAGGACATCATCATTGATGCCAAATCAGGAATTTCCGGAGCAGGAAAATCACCCTCGGCACAGACACATTTCTCCGAACGTCACGGTAACGTTGCCGCCTACGGTGTTTTCGCTCACCGACATACCGCGGAGATAGAACAGGAACTCGCTAAGTCAGTGACATTCGTACCACACCTAGTACCCATGGACCGAGGTATTCTTGAAACAATCTACATCCATTTGGGTAAACACGATCTAAATGGACACGACATCAATACATCGACGATAGAAAAAATATTTGAGGGAGCGTATGGTGATGCACCGTTTATTCGGGTGCGAGCTTCAGTTCTACCGGACGTCAAGGCCGTCGCTTATACAAACTTTTGCGACATCGGATGGAAACTCGAAGAAGACGGCACACGGATGATACTCGTGTCTTGCCTGGACAACCTACTTAAGGGTGCAGCTGGTCAGGCAGTTCAAAGCTTTAATGTCGCATCCCATTTCAACGAGCGAGACGGACTCTTGTAATGGACACCACCTTTACGCCGCGGTTTGATAAACACGGGGTAAGAGAACAGGCATCAGGATCAGAACCTGAAATAAAAGTTCGAGACATACTTGTTCTGAAACTCGGCGGTGGTCTGATTGAATCAGGTGGTGATTTAAAGCGAGTAGCAGGCGACCTTGCCAAAGCTGCAGAACGTCAACCGACTGTGGTCGTGCATGGCGGTGGTCACGAAATTGACGCCGAGATGAAACGTGCTGGTATCAGAAAACAGGCTGTCGACGGTCTTCGCATTACCGATGAATCTACATTAGAGGTTGCCGTCAGTGTCCTTGCCGGACGAGTAAACACTCGGCTAGTGGCAGCTGTCAACGCGGCAGGACGACCGGCTGTTGGACTGACCGGCGCCGACGCGAAAATCGGCCTTGCGGAACTCGCACCACCATATCGCACCAACGCTGGGCATGTAGTGAAGCTTGGCTTGGTTGGCGACCCTGTGGCCACTGCTCCGCCCAAACTACTTAGTCAGCTGGTTCATGCAGGATACACGCCGATCATAGCGAGCATAGGAGTGACCCGTGATGGCCAGCTTGTTAATGTCAACGCTGACGCTCTCGCTGCGCAACTTGCGGTGAACCTCCACGCGACCACACTCATGGTAGCTGGCACAACAGCTGGCGTACTGGACATCGATCAACGGTCACTGCCACGAGTAAATGATGAAGACATCGAACGCCTCGTGGTGACCGGTGCCATAAGTGCCGGAATGGTCGCGAAACTTACCTCGTGTCGTGCTGCACGGCAGGGTGGGGTTCCGAACGTTCGCATCATCGATGGGAGGACGAGCATTGATGTTAGTGCCGAAACCGGCACAATTATCGACACCGCGACGGTCGTTCCGCAAAAGGAGAAAGCTAAGCTGTGACCACTGATGACGTGCAGCACCTAGAAGCCAGTCATGTCTTACAAACCTACCGCCGTGCACCAGTTGTCTTCACACGCGGTCAAGGTATCTTCATCTACGACGAAGACGGTCAGCAGTACACCGATTTGATTTCTGGCATTGGAGCCGCCTCATTGGGACACTCCCACCCAGGCCTTGTTTCCGCAATCGAGGATCAAGCGCGGACGCTATTACATACATCAAACCTCTTCTTTCATCCCTTGCAAGGGCAACTTGCAAGACAACTGGCCGATATGTCTGGTTTGTCGCGCACTTTCTTTTGCAATAGTGGCGCCGAAGCCGTCGAAGCATGTCTTAAATTCGCCAAGCGACATTGGCATACAAAAGGAGATACAAAACGAACCGAGGTCATTGCTCTCGAACATTCGTTCCACGGCCGGACGTTTGGTGCATTGTCTACAACGTCCAGTGAGGCTTACCGTGTACCATTTCAACCGCTACTACCAGGAGTTCAGTTTATTCCAGTGACTGTCGATGCACTGAAAACTGCGGTCTCCTCGTCGACTCAGGCAATTATCGTCGAGCCGATTCAAGGAGAAGGTGGCATCCGACCATTACCCCCAGCCTTTGCGGAGGCCTTAAATGAGGTGTGCGCCCGCTCTGACGTGCTTTTAATTGCGGATGAGGTTCAGTGCGGTCTCGGTCGAACAGGCAAACCGTTCTACTATCAAAAGCTCGGACTGCAACCAGACCTTGTAGCCATTGGCAAAGCGCTCGGCGGAGGCGTGCCAGTCGCGGCAGCTCTTGTCAATGAACGGATTGCGTCTACTGTATCCTACGGGGATCATGGCAGTACTTACGGTGGCAACCTTTTATCCTGTCGCGCGGCGCTTGTGTTTCTTGATGAACTGATCAACAAAGGACTACTTGATCACGTTGCCACGATCGGCCCACAGGTTGAAAAGCGCCTTAGAGCCCTTGCAGAGCGTCGGACAGAAATTGTTGAGGTGCGTGGCCAAGGATTGATGTGGGGTTTAGAAGTCAACACCGACGTTGATGCAATCGTCGACGCTGCGCGAAGCCATCGATTACTCATCAATCGAACGTCTGGCTCTGTCGTTCGACTACTGCCTCCACTGATCATCACTCTTGAGGAAATCGATCAGGCACTCGAAACACTTGAAGCAGCTTTTACTGATGCTGCAAATAAGAAACCATGAATTTTGAAGCCGTGAATAGCGGCATCACGGGACCGGATGGATTTCGAACGGCTGGTATCGCCTGTGGCATCAAGGCTTCGGGGCTAGATTTGGCCATTGTAACTAGTGACGATATTACAAATGCTGCCGGAATCTTCACGACGAATTGCGTGACTGCAGCGCCCGTCCAGGTCTCACGCGAACACTTAGCACAAACCCAAGGACGGGCTAAGGCTATTGTCGTGAATAGCGGCTGCGCTAACGCTTGCACTGGAGATGCTGGTATAGAGGTCGCACGGGCCATGACGACGGCAACGGCCACTCAACTTGGATGCACCTCTCAAGAAGTTTTAGTTGCTTCGACGGGCGTCATCGGTGTTCAACTGAACACCGACAAACTTAGGGCAGGTATCGATGTCGCGGCAGGTCAACTGAGCAAGGAAGGCCACCGGTCAGCAGCCGAAGCCATCATGACGACCGATCTCGAACCTAAAGAGTTTGGTATCGAAGTCACTACGGCACAGGGAAATTTTCGGGTGGGCGGCATGGCTAAAGGTGCCGGTATGATCGAACCAAATATGGCCACTATGCTTGCCTTC
>DODG01000127.1 GCA_003509065.1 Acidobacteriota bacterium | reverse complement strand
CCAGAAATGAACGGTAAGTACCATTGCGACACCAGCGGATACGATAGCCCCACCGATTATTTCACCCAAGCCCGATGTCACCGCGTAGAGCGGTGCATAGATAAAGAACATGCTCCACCAGCCTGCCCGGCCGACGGCCAGGGCCCAGGCAAGTCGTAGCCTAGGTTGAGCCGAAAACCGCTGAACGTACCTAACGGGGTTGGCCGGAATGGGTTGAGACTTGTCTTGGTGAAGGCGGTGTAACCGAAGCATAAACATGAAAGCAATGGTAAAAACGGCAAAGATTCCGGAGAGGAAATACGGAGCGGATACTGATACTTGTTCACGAAGCACGACGCCTAGCCAAGGCCCAATCAGGAATCCTATCACCATAAAGAATACGCGCATCGGCTCAAACCGTTGAATCTCTCGCCGTGGCACGACCTGCATGATGAATAAAGTGAGTGCAATTTCGACCATGTTTGCGCTAGCGGTATAGAAAATCATTCCAACGACGAATAGATAAATCTGGTGACTATTTAATAGAACCGCGGTGGCAACGGTGGTTATTCCGCCCAGAATCAACAGGCCGCGTGCGCGAAAACGCGATGCGAGTATCGGGATAAGCAAGCTAAATAGGACAGAGGCGATTCCAGATATGAAATAGAGCAGGCTCACTGCTTGAACATTACTCATCAGGGTCAATGCTTCGACAGGTATCACTGATACCAGCAGCGATCTGGGCAACACGGCCACAGTAAACAGCGAAGCAAAGAGGGTTAGCGAAGGTCTGGGAGAATTGATGTGATTGACCAGGTCAGAATGGATAGAATTCGAAGATCAGATCGATCATCCATTCGGAAAGCATTGTCGACGGACCGGGTTGGAAAAGTCGCGGGTATTTAATGCTGCTCTAACAATCGACCAAAGTTGGAAATCGAGTCGTCAATTCCCATTGACCTCAATGCGTGCCAGTACAGCGCGGTATTAATGGCAATGACCGGTTTGCCCATTGATTTTTCAGCAACCGCAGCGATCTTGGCCATTCCAAGATTCGTCCCGACTTGCACGATTGCATCGACATCGTCGCCATCAAGACGTTGCAAGGCCTGCTCCAGGGTGGTGGCATGCTGCTCAGCGATATTGATTGGGCTCGTTGCTTTGAGGCCGATTAGCCGTCGAACATCGAATCCACACTGGCCGAAATACTGAGACACACGCTCATCAGCAATGGGCCAGTAAGGCGTTAGCACAGCGATGCGTTGGGCCTTGACAGCCTCGATGGCGAGTCGGGCAGCGTCCGATCCGAGGGTGACAGGTACTCCGGCGCGTTGACTCAGTCTCTCTTTTATTGCCGCAGCGCCGTCTGCCCCGTCCCAAAACGACTCAGCCGAGATGCCAATGATGATGTGGTCTGGTGCAGCGGGAACCAGTCCATCCATCGCTCCATCGAGATTTTCCTTTATCTCCTCGACCAGACGAAGGAAGTCGGCGTCACTGTTTAGCGCCATATTACTGAGTTCAAAGCGGCTGGTATGGTTAGTGATGCCCGCAGGTGCCATTTGGTGAAACTCGGGTTCTACGATGGTATTGGTGGCAGGAACCACGACACCGATCTTGCGCCGCCAAGCGAGAATGTCTTTATGTCTTGTTATCACAGGGATTAGTGTTTCTCAGGTAACGGGGAAAAGTATTGGTTGTATTGTGATGGTAGGGAGAGAACCAGATCGGTAAGAAACCATGATTCGAGAGTTTTGTGGCGATCCCCCTCAACCTCTGTGAAGGTTCGAGCATTATGCGGAAAGGAAATCAAATGCCGTCAAGGAATGTACAGAAAATACCGTTTGAATGTCGTCGATTGTCGCAAATTCGTCAGCAGCGCCCATATTATGTGGTGTCACCCCATAAACCACGGATGGTATATTTTTTTCACGATAAAACCGCGCATCTGAAAATCCCGGTCGGAGGCTTGTGGCGACTTTTCTGCCAAGGGCAGCTTTCGCATTTTCTCGAGTTAAGGTGATGATCTCACTCTCTGGGTCGGTCCAGTTGGCCTCGCAAGAGGTAAGAATGCTCCATTGAAGATCGTTTAGTTGATCGAGTCGTGGTTTTATTAAGTCTGATATTTCGTCTGTTGTGATTCCCGGTGGGATACGGATATCGACCAGCGCGTTGCTGCTATCTGGAATGGTATTGATATTGATTCCGCCGCTGATTTGTCCAAGATTGGTTGTTACTCGTAGGACTGTATCCCCCTCGCCTTCGATGCCGATGGCCTTGTAGACCTGATCAGCCTCACGCACTGCCCGGGTAATATCGTCAGGCACAGACGGTTTCAGTCCTTGGAGCCCTAATACGGGTTCTAAACCTTCCAGAAGGGTCCGAATCGCATTTCGTCCGAGGTGAACATGTGCACCATGCCCCGCTTTACCCGTTGTCTCCAGGCTGAGCCAGATGAGCCCTTTCTCACCGAATCTGACGATCTCTGGCGAACCCGTGTCGCCGTTAATAAGGGCGTCTCCAGAAGCTTCTTCCACATGTTCCAGCAGATATTTTGTCCCCCAAGCGCCACCAGTTTCTTCGTCTCCGACTAACGTCAGGACGGCTTCGCCCGACCAGCTGTCTCGAAATTCAGCGAGTAAAAGAAAAGCCATCACCGATCCCGCAACTCCGGCCTTCATATCACAGGCGCCGCGACCAAAAATTTTACCGTCTTTAATATCCCCACTTAGCGGCCCAACTGACCAATTGCTTTTGTTTCCAATAGGAAAGGTATCCAGATGGCCGTTGAAAACGAGTCGGCGCCCGCCGGCGTTACCAGCCACTTTCGCCACTAGGTTGGTGATCGGTGGTTTTGGACTGACTCGTCTGTGTTCTATGTGGGGCGACGTACCGATGATCGACTCAATCTTGGTAACTAGTTTGGAGGTGTCGCTCGGCGGATTCTGACTGTCAATGCGAATCAATTCTCTGCACAGATTGATGACGTGGTCACGACTATCTGAGATACGATCGATCAATCGATTACGGTCGCTTGGGGTATTCACAACAGTCCCAGTGTTGCGACACGCTCACCTCGTGAGACCGTTGAGAGCGTGGTGGCGCGAACAAATACACCATCAGTAGGGGCGGTAATGATTTCTATTTCATCTCCATAAATATTTACAATCGAGCAGAGTTTGTCACCAGTATTAATTAGTTCGCCCAGTTCAGCGTGGGGCAATAAAAGTCCGCCGCGTTCTGCGCGAAGGCCGAGAAAGTCAGACATCAGATAAGAAGTTTGCGGAGGAACCAGTTCACCATCAATCATGTTTAGCCATCGCATGACATTTTGAACGTAACCAGCACCTTGATTAATCAACGGTTCTTCAAGACGACCGCCTTCACCGGTCTCAAATGTAAAGCATGGAATGCCGGCACGTGTCGCTTCGACACACAAGATTCCGTCGGCCACATAAATTCCGGTGTGGCCGTTCATTATCCAACCGGATCCAAATGCATGTGCCATATCAACGACTCGTTGTTGTATGTCGCCTAAATTAGCTGACGGAAGTATCGCGATTGGTACGTAGCGGCCACCTCTTGTTGGCGTATGAATGTCGATAGCAAAATCACATTGGACAATGAGCTCAAACAGGGTCGCCGCTAGGATTTGGGCCAGATTGCCGTTTTTAGTGCCAGGGAAGACTGTCCAGGCGTCGGCTGGCGCCTGATCTAGTGGAGACTTGATGAATTGGGAGATGGGCAAACGATGATCTGCTTGAAAAGACAGTGGGTGTTGGACTGGTACTGCAACTACGCTGCCGCAAAGCTCAATTGGATTGATGTCTTCAAGTGCACGAAATAATATTCCCACGCCATTTACTTCGTCACCATGGATGGCAGCACCCAGATAAAGCACCGGCCCTGGTTGACCGCCGTGAATAATATCAAGTGGGATTGAAACTTCAGTTCCGTCTGCTAACTCGACCAGACTCATACGATGGCGTCGTCGCGTCCCAGGCTCGAGATTAATACCGGCTATCGAGAGGTTTGGGGTCATTAATTTATTCCTCTAGTTGGTGGAACTACGCTTGTTAAGCTTGTTGATGAGGGTGATTCATAACTCCTCAGGCAATCGTCCACCAAATCAGTAGTTCTTTCCCATTGAAAAGTGCGAAACGCCATGCCCGTTGTGACAACGCGTGGGCCGGAATAAAACATTTCATATTGTGTATGCCTTGAGCCAAATTCAGAGCCAATAGCGTCCCACGCCAGTTTGAAAAATTTGACACGTTCTTCTGAACTGGCGGCAGGAGAATATTGTGTTTTTCCGATTAGTTCGGCTACCTCCGAATCATGGAAGTCTTCAATACTCGACGGCAGCATAATCATTCCTCCGCCAGCGAGATCTCGCACAGTGTCAATGACTTTTGGGTATAAACGTTGGGACTGTACTTGTGATGCATAAAGTAATTCCTTATTCGGAAGGTAGTAAGCACCAAAATTCCATCCCTTAGTTTCCATCGCGTATACAAAAGCCTCTATTACCTGGAGTTGTGAGGAAACGTACCCCAGTTTTTCGACTACTTGAGGAAACTTTATCGCGCCGGTCATTTCTGCAATGCGTTTCGCTAGACCAACAAGAAAACGCAGCTTGACGGTTAAACGAATCTCCGCTTGATAGTTCTGATAAGAATGTGCTGGTGTGTTGTGCCACTGGGCGAACTGAGTATCTATGTTTCCGTTCACAAATACCCGATGCCAAGGTACTTTGACCTCATCAAAATAGAGTAAAGCATCGTTTTCGTCGAACCGTTTTGACAATGGGTAATCAAAAAGAGAGGTGGTTGATTCTTCGTATGAGCGTCTGGATAGCAGTTTTAGACCTTTAACGTTTATTGGTAATACAGCAGTAAATGCCCATTTTTCTTCTCCCTTGTTCATGGGCCTTAACGTCGAGACAAGCACTTCATCTGAAAGGACTGCGCCAGTGCCGAGCATTTTAGCGCCTTTGATTGTGATACCTTCGCTATCCTCATCGCAGATAGATACAGTGAGATCTGCGTTACCATTTTCCGAGCGTGACTTTGACCGATCCCCTTGAGGGTCGATAATCACATAGGAAATGTACAAGTCGTTATCGCGAGCGTATTCATAATATTGCTCAACCGCTGCCACTCGTTCAGAGCCGTGCTGCGCGTATACGTGGCTGCCCATGTAAAATCCAGCCAGGGTTGAGGCAACGTGATCGGGCGATCGACCCATAAATCCATAATGTGTTTCTGCCCACGTAGTTAACGCTTCGCGTCGATTGACCAACTCTTCATAATTTGTGGGAAGTTGCCACATTCTCCCAACACGGTTTCCTGTCTTAGGAGATTGATAGGTCATGCGCTCGAGATTCTCAGGAGCTCCCTGAAAATCATAAAGGTTGGCGATTGACTTCGCGGCCTGCTGATAGGCAGGATGAGTCGTGACGTTTTCTATGGCCTTTCCATTGAGAAAGACAGACCGATTGTCGTTGAGTGATTTTAGATATGCGGCGCTGGAGCGAGTCATGACCGATAGGCCTTTCAATTGTCACTGAGATAATGAAAAGTATAGGCGTATTTCCGTAATTGTTGTTTCCAGCAACACTGGGCTCAGTAACCTATCAATTAATAGGAATTGCAAGAATGGCGACGAATGATGCCTGGCT